>JBFKKF010000032.1:0-10558 GCA_041631355.1 Bacteriovoracaceae bacterium
AAACCAAAAGATCCAGTAAGCATTGAAGCCGTTTCTATAAGAATGGCTTCACCTGATACAATCAGGGAATGGTCTTTTGGCGAAGTAAAAAAACCAGAGACAATTAACTACCGTACCTTTAAACCAGAAAGAGACGGTCTTTTCTGTGCTAAGATTTTTGGTCCAGTAAAAGATTACGAGTGTATTTGTGGTAAATACAAAAGAATGAAGCACAGAGGTGTTGTATGTGAAAAGTGTGGGGTTGAAGTTACACTTTCCAAGGTAAGAAGAGAGAGATGTGGACATATCGAACTCGCTTCACCTGTAGCACACATCTGGTTTCTAAGATCACTACCTTCTAGAATTGGTGCCCTTCTTGATCTAACACTTAAAGACCTTGAAAGAGTTCTTTATAATGAAGCATACATTGTTCTTGAATCATCTACTGATGGTCAAGATGGTGGTCTTCAAGTTGGGTCAATCCTATCTGAAGCAAAAGCTCACGAGCTACAAGCTGCTGGTGTAGATTTTAAAGTTGGGATGGGTGGTGAAGTTGTTAAAGATCTACTTTCAAAAGTTGATCTTGATACACTAAATAAAGAATTAAGAAGAACATTAGCAGAAACTAAAACAGAACTAGCTAAAGCAAAATTAATTAAAAGATTAAAAGTTGTTGAATCACTTCTTAAGTCACCTAATAAGCCAGAGTGGTTCATGATGGATGTAATTCCTGTTCTTCCACCGGATCTAAGACCATTAGTTCCTCTTGAAGCCGGAAGATTTGCAACATCAGATCTAAACGATCTTTATAGAAGAGTTATTAACAGAAATAACCGTCTAAAAAGATTAAAAGAATTAAATGCTCCTGAAATTATCATTAGAAACGAGAAAAGAATGCTTCAAGAATCAGTTGATGCGCTTTTTGATAATGGTAGAAGAGGTAAAGTATTTACTGGTGCCAATAAACGTCCTCTAAGATCACTTTCTGATATGTTAAAAGGAAAACAAGGTCGTTTCCGTCAAAACCTTCTTGGTAAGCGTGTTGACTACTCTGGACGTTCAGTAATTGTTGTAGGACCAAATTTAAGATTACATCAATGTGGTCTTCCAAAGGCAATGGCATTAGAGCTTTTCAAGCCTTTTATTTATAATAAATTGATCGAGAAAGGTCACTGTACAACTATTAAAGTTGCGAAAAGAATGGTTGAACAACAAAAGCAAGAAGTTTGGGATATTCTAGACGAAGTTGTTAGAGAGCATCCAGTTCTTCTTAACCGTGCTCCTACTTTGCACAGACTTGGTATCCAAGGTTTTGAGCCAGTACTTATCGAAGGTAAGGCCATTAGACTTCACCCATTAGTATGTACTGCATTTAACGCAGACTTTGATGGTGATCAGATGGCAGTTCACGTTCCTCTATCTCTTGAAGCTCAGATTGAGTGTAGAGTATTGGCAATGTCTACTAATAATATCCTATCTCCTAAAGATGGTTCTCCGATCATTGTACCATCTCAAGATATCGTTCTTGGAATGTATTATATGACTAGAGTGAGACCATATGCACGTGGATATGGGCTGATATTCTCTTCTAAGGAAGAAGCTCAGTTTGCTTATCACACTGGAAAGCTTCACTTACAAGCTCCAGTTAAGGTTAGAATCCATGATGAGTTAATCGAAACTACTGTTGGTAGAACGTTTGTTCACGACATTATTCCGTCTTGTCTAAATTATGAAGATATTAACAAGGTACTTAATAAGAAAGAACTAGGTAAACTTCTAGATCTTGCTTATAGAAGAGGAACAGAGAAAGATACAGTTCTTCTTGCAGATGCAATTATGCAAACTGGATATGAGTATGCAACTAAAGCTGGTATCTCTATTAACGTTAAAGACATGGTTATTCCTGATGAGAAAAAAGGAATTATCGAAGCATCTCAAGCAGAAGTAGATAAAATTACTAACGAGTATAACGAAGGTTCAATCACTAATGGTGAGAGATACAATAAGATTGTAGATGTTTGGGCACAAACAAACGAAAAATTATCTAAAGTTATGATCGATGGTCTTTCTCTTGAGACATTTAAGTCTGAAGTTGCTAGTGAGGAAGCAAAAGTTGCACCTTCATTTAACTCTATCTATATGATGGCCGACTCTGGTGCAAGGGGTTCAGCTACTCAGATGAGACAGTTAGCAGGGATGAGGGGTCTAATGGCAAAACCGTCAGGTGAGATCATTGAAACTCCAATTACCTCTAACTTCCGTGAAGGTCTTTCAGTTCTTGAATACTTCTCTTCTTCTCACGGTGCTCGTAAAGGTCTTGCCGATACTGCATTGAAGACAGCTAACTCTGGTTACTTAACAAGAAGATTAGTTGATGTTGCACAAGATGCAATTATTAGAAACGAAGACTGTGGTGCCGATGATGGTATTACCTTAACATCTAGAATTGAAAATGGTGAGATTGCTCAGCACGTGGCCAAAAGAGTTCTTGGACGTGTGGCCCTAGATCCAATCTTGGCTAAAGATGGTTCAGAGCTTTTTGCAAGAAACCATATGTTTACAGAAAAAGATATTGAAACAATTGAATCAGAAGATATCGACCAAATTTCAGTAAGATCAGTTCTTACTTGTAAGGAAAGATATGGATTCTGTGCTAAGTGTTTTGGACGTGACCTTGCAAGAGGAACGCTAGTTTCTGTTGGTGAAGCTGTTGGTGTTATTGCTGCTCAGTCAATCGGGGAGCCAGGTACACAGCTAACCATGCGTACCTTCCACGTAGGGGGTACAGCGACTGCAGGAGCTCAAGTTAATAAACTAGAGTCTAAAACAGCTGGTCTTGTTTCATTTGATAACGTTAAAACCGTTCAAAGAGAAGATGGTTCCACAATCATTATGAATAAGATTGGGGAAATCGTTATTAAAACTGACCAAGGTGTAGAAAAAGAAAGATATCCTGCTAATTATGGTGCGACTCTTTTCTTTAAAAACGGTGACACGATTAACGTTGGGGATAAAATCCTTGAGTGGGACCCGTTTGCAATGCCAGTCATGTCAGAAGTGAAAGGTATAGCAAAATTTGAAGATATGATCGTTGGATCAACTGTTCGTGAAGAAATGGATGCAGTTACAGGTCTATCTCACAAAGTTGTTACTGAATCTAAGAGTAAGGATGATGCTTCTAAACAACCACAGATTATTCTGTTGGATGAGGCAGGAAATCCTATAATGGTTCCAGGAACTAAAAGACAAGCAATCTACAGACTGCCAGTTGGTGCCCACATTACAGTTCAAGAGGGTGATGCAATTGATGCCGGTACGGTTATTGCAAAAGTTCAACGTGAATCTACAAAAACAAAAGATATTACGGGTGGTCTTCCGAGAGTTGCGGAATTATTTGAAGCCCGTAAACCAGCAAACTCTGCACTAATTGCAGACACTGCAGGTACCATAGAATTTGGACCAGAAGTGCGTGGTTCAAGAAGAGTTATCATCAAGCCTGAAGAGGGTGGAGAGCCATCAGTTGTAGCTATTCCAAAAGGTCGTTACGTTATTGTTAACGAAGGAGACTATGTACGTGTTGGTGACCCAATTATGGACGGACCGACCAATCCACACGAAATCTTGCGCGTTCTGGGGATTAAAGAGGTTGCTGCCTATATTGTTGATGAAATTCAAGAAGTTTACCGTCTTCAAGGGGTTGATATCGATGATAAACACATCGAAGTTATTGTTAGCCAGATGTTGAAGAAAGTGGAAATCGTTAACCCAGGGGATTCATTATTCGTAGAAGGTGATTCAGTAATGAAAACAGCTTTCTTAGAAGAAAATGATAAACTGGTAGCTGATGGTATGGAGCCTGCCCGGTCGAGACCAATTTTACTTGGTATCACCAAGGCATCGCTAAGTACTGACTCCTTCTTGTCAGCAGCATCGTTCCAGGAGACGACTAAAGTTCTAACTCAAGCGACTCTAGAAGGTAAGAAAGATTACCTAAGAGGCTTGAAAGAAAACATCCTTATGGGAAGATTAATCCCTGCGGGTACAGGTGTTCCTCGATATAATGATTTTCAAGCTATTGAAAAGACAGAAGAGGATCACGTAAGTTTGAATTTTTAACAAAATACTTGTCATAGAGTGAGCTTGTTGATAAAAGCTCACTCTAAAGTTTATTGATTTAAGGAGCAATAATGCCAACTATCAACCAATTAGTACGTAAAGGTAGAACGGCTAAATACGAAAAGACAAAGTCGCCTGCCCTAGTAGCATGTCCACAAAGACGTGGTGTATGTACACGTGTTTATACAACAACTCCTAAGAAGCCGAACTCAGCTATGAGAAAGGTTTGTAAGGTAAAACTAACTTCTGGATTTGAAGTAATTTCTTATATCGGTGGTGAAGGTCACAACCTACAAGAACACTCTATTGTATTAATTAGAGGTGGAAGGGTTAAAGATTTACCAGGGGTTCGTTACCACACTGTTCGTGGTGCGCTTGATACTTCAGGTGTAGATAAAAGAAGACAGCGTCGTTCTAAGTACGGTGCTAAGAAACCGAAAAGCTAGAGGTAAATTATGAGTAGAAAACATAGAGCACAACCAAGAGAAGTTCTTCCTGATCCAAAATATAATGATGTTGTTGTAACAAAGTTCATCAATGCATTAATGATTGGTGGAAAAAAAGCAGTAGCAGAAAAGATCGTTTACGGAGCATTTGATTTAGCTGAGCAAAAGTCAGGTGAAGAAGGAATTAAGGTCTTTAAAAAAGCAATGTCTAATATCAAGCCTGCAGTTGAAGTTAAGTCTAGAAGAATTGGTGGGGCAACTTACCAAGTACCAGTAGAAGTTAGACCTGGTAGACGTCAATCACTTGCCATTAGATGGCTAAGAGATTTTTCTAGAGGTAGAAACGGAAAAACTATGGTTGAAAGACTTGCAGATGAATTAGTAGATGCTGCCAATAATAGAGGTGGAGCTATTAAGAAAAGAGAAGATGTTTACAAAATGGCCGAGGCCAATAAGGCATTTGCTCACCTTAAGTGGTAATTATAAATTCCATTTATATATAAGAAAGGAGCACATTGTGCTCCTTTTTTTATGTCTAATTGGTTGATATTGCGTTCTTTTTAGCTTTGTAATATCTGTAACAAATTCATGTAAGTTAAGTAGTTATTGCTCAATATTCCGCATGGTGTTACGTAGTAAATCTTAAAAGGGATCAAATGGGGAGAGCGAAATTAAATTATCTTTATTTCTAATTATTTTAACCTTACTCAATACAAGTTATGCTCGCAATATTGATTGCGTTTTATCACACGAGGAAAGCTTTAATCAAAGCGAGATGATTGAAGTTAAAAATAGTGTACAAAGACTTAAAGAAAACTTCTTTTCGATCTACAAGCATGCGAAAAAAGATTTATATGATGGTAATTATGGGCCTTTGTTTAGTGTCTACCATGAATCAGATGAATATGATGTTTTTAGAATAATCAATGAAAGACTAGATAAAACTTTTCTTCTAGTAAAAGACTTGGGTCTAAAAAATATCTACTCAGTAGTGAATGCAAAAAATTGTCATCCTAATGAAGATTTTAGAAATTTAGGTTTTGGTACGGGGGACATGGCTGATCTGTATGGTGTTGTAAATCATTACGGTATGCAATCAGCTGAGAACTATGAAAAATTTATAATAGATAGAAATATATATCTGGGTAAAAGATTTTTTACGAGTCCCAAGGAGAGGACAATAACACTGCTGCACGAACTCTCTCATTTAGTAGAGGGGGACTACTCTGAGGAAGAAAATTATGTAATTAATTTTCTTGATCCTATGGTTGATCCATATATATTAACACGAGATGAGTACACGGAAGATCGAGGTGATGCTCAAAATATCTATGACTCTTATGCTTGGGAAAGATTTTTACTATTATACTTGGAGAAAATATAATTAAAATTTATAACTAAAAATGAAAAGGTCATTTTATTTAAATTAAGATAGGTGAATTATGAACAAAAAAGTAATTGGTTTGATTGGTATGAGTTTTTTAGTTGGTTCAATAAGTTATGCGAGCCCGAATAAACTTAATATAGAAAATGTTTTTAAGAAATCGGATTTGGTAGAGAAAAACACAATGACCGCTTTCTCTTTAAAGTATCAAAATATTGGATCAACAATAGAGCACAATGAAACTTCGACTACATCAAATTATTCGACTCTAGGAAAAACATCCAAGATTGGTATTAATAATCTTTCAATTGATGCTTACCAGGAGTTTTTTAAAAATAGTTATATTTCATTTGCTATTGGTGCTCGGTATGGGACAAGCGGTGGTGAGGCGACAGCTAAAAAAGATGAGTTTGAAGAATCAGCTTATGGAACCAATTATGGTGCAGGTATAAGTTTAAATTTAAATACCGAGGGTTTTGGTCTTAGAGTTCAGCCCTTTTACTCTAGTTACTATATGTTTTCAAATAATACATATAAGTTGAACTATACCACCGCCAATAGTGATAATATTAAGCTAAAATATCAAGAAGATACTAAGTCAATTCAACACTCATTGGGTGTTCGATTTATTAATCCAAGAAAGAGTTTAATGTCGTTTGTTTCAGTGGATTACTTACAAAGTATTGAAACTAATAGTGATACCAGTGGAACAGTTGCTGGAAATAATATCGACTTTGGCCAAACATCAGAAGTGGAAAACAATGATATCGCTTTCTCTTTAGGGGTAGGTTTCGTTTTCTAAGGTAGTCAGACTTAAGTTAGGCAATAAATATAATTTTACACCAGCGTTTGACATATCAAACACTGGTATGTATAAGCAAATCTTAATTTTTCAAAGGGGTAGAGTTGAGGTTTGTAATCCTGTTGGTATTGAGTTGTGGAAATTGTTTTGCTTATATTCCAGGCGATAAAGAATTAGCGTTTACATGTTTTGAAAAGAAAGATCTGAAATGCCTGAACGCAATAGAAAAGTCGAGTCCTAACGATAGAGTAAAGGCAATAAGTATTGCTTATCAAGCTTCTTATGAAACGAAGTATACTATAAGCTTTGAAAAGCTTTCATCTGCACTTGAGCTTTACCCAGATTCCCCTGAAATAAATGAAATTATTAGAGTTCAAAATTTGAAGTTTGCTTATAATTTAATTGAGATTTTTATTGAGGAGCTTAAAAGTGCAGGAGTTCTTAGAAGGTTAGGCATAAAGCATAAAGAGCTTAAAACTTTTAGGGATAAGCTTACCTTTGGATTAAAGCAAGGAGCTGTTAATTCGTTCAACGTGATTCGATTATCTCTCTACGGTCAAAAATACTTTGATGATTGGTATCGTCAGTTAGAGCAGGCCAATCAATTGAAAGAAGCTATAGTAAGGTTAATTAAAAATCCTCGAGAAGAGAATGTGTTCACAAGCTCTGAGTTTTATCAGCAAGTAGAGATAAATCCCTTAGCCTATGAACACCAATTACCTAGTTTTCAAGAGCTTGGGATTGGAGGGGGACACTATGATTTTATAAGTCCAGGCTTTTTTAATAGACTTAGTCGCGAGTTGAACATTTTCAATATATACTTCTTGTATAAATCCTCTGTTGTGTTTGAAAAAATGATTAAATCAAAAAAGTTCCAAGCAAGAATGCATAGTTTAGGCTTAAGTCGATTAGCAAAAAAATTAGAAGATTCTGGAAAGAAAGGTTTTTGGTTAGCATATACAGTAGCTCACTTGGCAGACGGCCAGGAGATCTACATAGGCTGGAGGGCCTGGGTTGCGGCCAATGCTAACGAGTGGGACTCAATTAGAAATCAAAGACTACAAGAATTATTGGGTCAATAAATCAATACTCTTTTCAATTTCTTGTAGAAATTGGGCCCCGTACATACCGTCAATAAGTCTATGGTCAAATCCAAGAACTAGATTAAAAGTATTGGTTGTAGAAGAGATGGCGCAAATTCCAAGTATAGATCCTTGGTAGAGATTTACCACTGGTAGAAATGCTTTAACTCCAAGGGAGGATAAATCGGTTACGGTAAAAGTTCCACCTGTCATATCAGCGTTAGTAAGTTCATCTCGAACGTATGCCATTGAAATATCTTTGAATTTATGTGATACCTCTTCAAGGCTAAGCTCAGCGAAATTTTTAATAACCGGAACTTTCAGACCTTTACCGAGATTAACGGCAAGTCCAAGGTTGTATTCATTATATGTTCTAATAGTTCCAGATAAATAAGCTGCATTTACTAGTGGAAATTTTTTAACTGCCTTGGAAGTGGAGTAGCATATGATTTCACCAAGTGTTAGACCTTGATGATTAGACTGAATACTTGCGATCTTTTCAGCTGAAATTTCTCTTGTTACAGATGAGTAAATAACATCTCTATTTTGAGTCATGTAGTGAATCTCAAAAGCCTTGGCAGATGTTGGCTCTTCATCTGTATGAGCAATATCAGTGGTAGGTAGTTCAGCGGGCTTAGCTACTGTTTTAGAGGTTGGCTTTGTCGGCACTTGATCTGAAATAAATGGAGCTAAATCGTCTTCGCCAATTTTTGATAAACCTAGCGCCAACACCTCATCTAAATTGATATTGTATTTTTCAATAAGCTTTTTAGCCTTACGAGTTATTTTAACTTCACCGGAATCAGAGACCGTAGTTTTAGTATCAAAAGAGAAATTTTTATTGTCAGAAATAACAAAGAGTAATTCCCCGACATCAAGCTTGTCTCCTTCTTCACATTTAAAAAAGATATATCCTGATTTTTCCGCTTCCACATCATAAGAATTCTTAGAGGACTCTAAAGAAAATAGAAAGTCACCCTCATCGACTTTATCACCATTTTCAATATTAAGATGACTTACAATAACAAATTCATCATTGGGATTTTCTCTTTTTACATTATATCTAAAATCACTCATCAAATAGCTCCCATATATAAGCTTCTATATCTTCCGATTGTGGTAAAATTTGTTTTTCTAGATAGGTAGAAGCAGCAATCGGCATTGCTTCTGAAGTTAAAATTCTAGAACTAAAAGTCGTCGTTGCTCCAATGGCCTGGGATACTTCTGATAATATGCCATCAGCGATACTGTATCCAGGAGTTCCTTCTTCAATAAATAGAATTTTTTGAGTACTTTGAACAGATTTAGAAATCGCACTAAGTAAAGACTTACTATTAAGATTGAGAGGGTAGAAAATGTCTAAATAGACTTCTTCTTCAGTAATATCGTCAATAATTCTCTCTAAGAGAACTCCTGTTCCCCCTAATGCAACGACTGTGATATCTGCATCTTCTTGAGTTTTAAGTCTTGAATAAGGAAATTTCTCCTCAGATTCGTATAAATCGTATTCCTTAGGAAGCTTCTTGTTTGGGTCTTGGGAATAAAGTAATTTATGCTCAAACACTAATGCAGGTGTTTCAAGCTCCAGGGATAGGTTTTTATAGAAGCGATTAGAATTAACTCTAGGGTGGAACATAAAAGTGTTAACTCCAGGAATCCCTAAAAAGTGCTTTTCAATACACTGACTATGGGTTGCTCCGTAACCTCGACCACCACCCATAGGAGTTCTGATAATGAGCGGAGTAGTGAGGCTTTTACCAAACATATTTTTCATTTTGGAAACATGATTTAGGATTTGATCTGCTGCGAGAGCTATAAAGTCACCAAACATGATCTCACAAAATGTTAATCTTTGGGTTGTGGCAGATCCCAAGGCCACACCAGTGATCATAGGTTCACTAATAGGCATATTTATAACGCGACCAGGGTTTTCATCAGTTAGTCCCTTGGTTGTTTTGAAAGCTCCCCCGTAAGGATCTTTAACATCTTCACCTAAGTAAAGCGCTGATGAATTTGTCTTAAAAATATCTTTTAAAGCAGTATTAATTTCTTTGGTGTGAGTGCTAGGTTGATTACTGAGTTCAACTTTTTTCTCAGTTAAGACAGACGCTTTCGTAGTACGAATTTCAGACTTAATGTCGATAGAATCTTCAGAGTTGAGCATTTTTTCGATAATATCATCAACATAATTGTCGAACTCATGCAATCGTGCCTGAAAGTCAGATGTTGCCGATTGTAAGAAAACATTTAGAGAATCAGCTGATCGAGCATTACTCACTTCCTCGGGACATCGATCATCATCACCTTTTGAGTGGGCATTTAATCGGTAAGTATGTATTTCAACGATTGCTGGACGCTGTTTTTCACGAGCAAAGGAAACAGCTTGCCCAACGGTTTCTACTAGTTTAGATGGCTCATTTGTTGAACCTTCAAAATAGTTGATATTAAAAGCCGTGGCCCTGGCCTCTACAGAGCCTGAAAGTGTTTCAGGTTGGGAGGTGGATTGTGAATATCGATTATTTTCAACAACTATGACGTGAGGAATATCGTGTTTTGAGATAAAATTAAATGTTTCGTAAATAATACCCTGACCTAAAGTGCCATCACCTATAAACGAAACAGAAACATTTTTCTTTCCGTCTAACTTATTAGATAAGGCCATCCCCGCCGCATTGGGTACCATTCCCCCTTGTATACCAGATGAATAAAAGCCTTCTCGGTGAATATGCTGACTACCGCCAAAACCACG
>JBFKKF010000033.1:0-10530 GCA_041631355.1 Bacteriovoracaceae bacterium
ACCCATGCAGTAAAGATTATTACTACTCTCCGATTCCTTCACTTGATCAATATAAAGATATCAAAATGGTGATTTCCATTAGTTCACGTAGGGCCAACCCATTAGTGCAAAATTATCTAAGTTCACTAGAAAAGAATAAATTTGAAATCATGCAAGCAAGTGGTCTCAGTAACTCTGAATACAATAATTTGGCGCAGATCGCTTATGCTATTTTAGGAGTAGAAAGTGGTTTTGGAACCGAGAGAAGGTATAAAATAAAGACCCATAAGTGGATGCCAGATATTGTGCTAAAGGGGGCAAAACAACTCCTTCGTGGAGATCAATCGGCCCTATCGCGTGGCCCAACACAAATAAAAAATATCAGCTCCTTTACCCAAAACTACCCGGAGTTTAAATATATTAATGAAAAGAACTTAGAACAACCAGAAAATGCTGCTATTGCCACCATGCTAGTTCTTAAAGAAATGTCTCAACAGCTCCAAAGGATCAAGGGCAAGCACGGTAATATCTTTGAGACGAATAAAGATGAATTTATCTATTATATCTACAACGGATCTACCTCTCAAATTAAGGGAGGCCTGGCAACGCCGGAATCTAGTCTCAGGGCCAAAGAAGTTCAAGATTATTTAAGTGAAGTATCAATCTATGAAGAACCATAAAAAAAAGCCCCTCAAAAGAGGGGCCTATAAGTGTATTAGATTTTTGATCTCGTTCTAGAGTATTTTACCGCTGTTTTTCTTCTTCTTTTTTCAGCTGCTTCTCTTTTTTCTTTCGCCATAACAGAAGGTTTTTTGTACTCCTGGCGGGAACGATACATCTTTACGATTCCATAAGTATCACACATTCTTTTGAATTTTCTTAGTGATCTTTCTACACCTCTTTCATCTACTGAGATATAAATATTTTGCATCTTGTTCACCCCCTTCTTCTTGGCATTAAGCTTTTGCAACGCAAAAGGATTTCAATAAATTTGAGTTTGGATAAAGTATGATAATAAGGTATATATGTCAATATTATGAGTGAACAGATAGGATTATTTACGGATTCAAGTGAGAATCAGGCCCCACTGGCCTTTAGATCGCGTCCAAACCAGCTAGCGGCTTTTCAAGGACAGCCCCAGATTCGTCAAAAACTCAATACCTTAGACCTAGAAAACCTACCTCATATCGTCTTCTTTGGTCCTCCAGGTTGTGGTAAAACCACTCTCGCTAATATTCTCGCTAAATCGGCAAATTATAAGCTCTATAGCTTTAACGCAGTTCTAGGTGGAGTAAATGATCTAAGAAAACTGATATCGGAAGCTCTTAGCGCTAAGGAAACTGCAGGAGAGAAATCAATCATCTTTATTGATGAGATTCACCGCTTTAATAAGGCCCAACAGGATGCTCTTCTTCCCTATCTGGAACAAGGGGACTTCGTTCTTTTAGGTGCAACAACAGAAAATCCAAACACAAGTCTTAATCAGGCCATACTCTCGAGGGTACAAAAATGGCGACTTATCGCCCTGAATGAATCAGACATCACTAAACTACTGCACAACGTTTTAGAAACTGAGAAGAAAGAGATTGATGAACAATATATCCACTATATTTCAACTCATGCCAACGGCGATGCCAGATATGCGCTAAACCAGCTTGAGCTTCTTTTACAAAACCATCAAGACCTATCAGATCTGAACTTCGAAAAGGGTGTTAAAAAGTATTTTTCGGATAATCGTCGTTTTGATAGAAATAGCGATCGCCACTATGACGTAATTTCTGCTTTTATTAAAAGTGTCCGTGGCTCTGATGTAGATGCTGCCATTTTATGGCTTGCGGTTATGCTCGATGGTGGCGAGGACATTGAGTTTATAGCAAGAAGATTAATCATTCTCGCTAGTGAAGATATAGGAAATGCTGATCCGAGGGCATTAACCATTGCAACTGACGCTCATTATGCCATTAAACAAATAGGAATGCCGGAGGCAAGAATCATATTATCCCAGGCGACATCTTACTTAGCTCGAGCACCCAAGTCCAATGCCAGCTATTTGGCCATTAATGAGGCCTTAGAATATGTAAGATCAAACCCCACAGTGGAAGTTCCAACCCATCTTAGAAACCATCATCCAAATAAAAAAGACTATAAGTACCCACACTCCTATCCTCATCACTGGACAGAACAAGTCTATCAAGACACAGGGAAATCGTTTTTTGAATCCTCCGGACTTGGCTATGAGAAAATGCAGGATGATTATTTAAACAAAATCAAATCCTAATATTTACACCCCAAGCTATAAACACTATCATAATTGTATGATTGAATACGTCCTTCCCCACAACCCTGACGATAGAGTCTTAAAAAGAGCGTCTGAGTTTTTAAGCCAGGGGAAGTTAATTTGCTTTCCCACTGATACCAATTGGATTTTAGCCGCTTGTTCCACCAACAAAAATGGCATTGAAAAACTATATAAAATAAAACATGAAAACAAAGACAAGCATTTTGCTATTCTGTGTAGTGATATTTCAATGGCATCCGAGATTGCACTTATAAATACCTCAGCTTTTAGGGCACTAAAAAAATGTGTTCCAGGTCATTATACTTTTATCTTTGAAGCAACTAAAAAAATTGCTAAATATGTGCAAGCATCTAAAATAGATAAAGAAGTTGGAGTTCGTTTTGTCCCTTCAAAACTGGTAACGAAGTTAATTGAGTACCACGGTGAACCATTGGTAAGTACAAATATTCCTGCCTCACTCTTAGGTACCAATGATTTAATTAATGAGCCCATATACTCTTACCAATTAGAAGATAAACTGCTAGGAATTGCTGAGATGATTATCGATCCAGGTGAGTTTGAATTTAGTGGACTCTCAACGGTGATCAGTTTTACTTCAGGACAGCCTGAATTAATACGAGAGGGAGCTGGAGACTTGACTCCGTTTCGCTAGGGAAGTTCTGCGCGAGTTCTTTGATCTATGCCTAGTGAGACAGTAATTTCAACCGCTGATACTATTCCCGCATCTTTTTTCGTTTTCGTTTGAATTTTCATCATACGTGTATCAAAACGCATTTTTACCTTGGAAATGACTTGTCCATATATCTCTTTCATATCTTGATATTGCAATGAGAGATTAGTGAAAGTGATAGCTGCTGATACTTGCTTACTATTATGGGCCATCCTCACTTGCCAGTTCATATCCTCAAATTCATTCTCACTAGTTGCTTTTATTAGTTCTGCTAGAACCGATAATAACACGCTATTTTCTTTAGGGTGCTGATCATCTCGGTTGCTTAAGGTGGTTAAAAGTTTTGGGTAGTCATTTTTGATTACCATTTTATTTTCAACGTTAGCAATTGATCGTTCCCAATTTTTTACTCTTTGTTTTAGAATTTTCTTTTGTGCTCTGTTTTGGGCCTGTGCCACTTCATATCTTTCACACTCAAATTTTAAATTAGCATATTCATTTTTAAGATTTTGAATGCGATCTTGTAATCGCTTTTGCTCCTGCACTTCCCATTCAATTTCTTTTGCCATTTGAGAGCGTCTCTTCTGAACTCTATCTGTTAATTGCAGCCCATGCTCTAGCTCTTCCCGGTACATTTGAGTTCTAATTCTCTCAGATCTCAGAGACTTTTCTGTATGTTTTTGGTTTTTAATTTTTTTTCGATTACGTGTAAATCGATCCATGAAGATACCCCGCAAGCTTTAAAGAATAATGATCAAACACACCTCTAAACCAAGTGTATTCATCTTCATTATCCCTTATAAGCCTAAGGGAATCTACAATGGTCAATTATTGCCACTTCATGGCATAAGTAATGGAAATAATAAGAGGGAGCTAAGCTCCCCCTTATGGGCACCTAAATCAACTTAAATCATCAGATTCTTCTACTTCATTAATCGACCTAAATAACTACTTTTTCCAGACTTAACTTCAAGAGAGCGCTTAGTTTCTTCCTTCTGAGTTTTAGGAATTACAATGTCCAATACACCATTAGTGTGACTTACCTCAATCTCATCAGCGTTTCCATTATCTGGAATTGTAAATCTTTGTGAAAATGAACCGTAACTTTTAAACTCAGTTCCTTCTTTCTTGAACGCATCTTTTCTTTCCCCTTCAATCGAGAGTACATTGTCATTTAGTTCAACCTTAAGGTGCTCCTTATCGACTCCTGGAATATCTATTGCAAGGTGGTAATGAGTCTCCTCTTCCTCTACTCTAGCTGTTGGTCTCCATTTCCACTCTTTAACCGGTGTAAATGCTCGATCAAGTTCCCGATCGAAGTCCTCAAAAAATGTAAATGGTCTAGCTAAATCATACCTTTTTTTCATAATAACCTCTCTTACTGTTTAATGTTTTATCTTAGTTACATTCTAAGACTTGTGGGTGACTTTCGTATGATTTGTGTCATCATTAAGGCCGATAATCTCTAAAATTTCACTTAATTAGAAACATTTCAAACCGATAAGTTAGAGGTGAAAATAAGCTTAATCTTTATATTGTTATTCACCTCATACACTAGCTCGGCTCAGCTACAATGCAGTGATATTTTCTCTGTTCATAAGTACTTAAAAGGATTGAGAGAAATAGAAACCGCTTATTATAAATCTATTGAAAATTCATTAGAAAGAAAGCGAATTACATATACAAAACAAAAAATAGAACAGGAGCTTTTTGAACGGTTAACAAAGTATAATTTTGATCTCCGCTCCAAGGCCAGAGTAAATTCCCTCCAGCAATACCCCCTTATCGATGGCAGTAAAAACCTTAATCCTGAGGAGCTAGAACATGCTCTTAGGGCCTATCGATTTATTGATCTTCCAGATATTATTCGTGAATTACAATTGGTGAGTAAGGGAGAATCTTCTCTTAAGTACTTTAAAATCAAATACGGTAAAAAAGCATTTGATAATTACCTAGATGCCATATCCTACCTTGATAAATACAAACCACCATTTAATTTAAATACGTATAAAAAGCTCCATTCTCATCTTATGAAAGGTGGGATCGATGGTATGAATAAAAATCAGTTGGGGAAATTTAGACAAGGTGGAGTTTATTTTGGATTAGATAAAACTCAGCCAATTACTAATGAGTTAAAAGAACATATTCTCAAAACTAATCCCTATCTCACTTTTGTTCAAAGTGGCAGAGTTAAGGCCGGAGTATATGGTGAGTTTTATTATCCTAATGTGGATGATCTCAGTGAAATACTATTTAAAAGACTAAAAAAAATTGACTCTGACTTATACGATGATCTCTCGGCTTTAAAGAAAGTAGAGCTTCAAAGAACTGAGCTAGAAACACAAATAGACGCGACAAAAGTGTGGGGAGAGAGAAGAAAATTAAAGAAGAAATTAAAATTATTAATTAAACAGCATGCTGCACATATCAAAAAATATGACAAATATAATCAACGGCTAATTGATGCTCTCGTAAAAGATAATTATGAATGGTATATACAGGCACGATCAAAGCTAGGAGAATTAAAGTCACTAGCTGACTTAAGAAAATTTTCGGATCTAACCGCAAAATTTCATCGCAATATGATTTCCATTCATCCCTTTATAGATGGCAACGGAAGAACCACCAGAGAGTTCTGCCTCTATTATGCTTTTAAAAGTGAAGGCTTAATTCCGCCCAAACTTCTTTATCCTGACGGGGACATTCTCTTATCAGAAGCTGAATTTCAACAAATCGTCTGGGATGGAATGCTAGCAAACCTGCGCTTGCAAGATGATGTTGTTTTTAGAATCCAACGAAGTCTGCCACTAAATGAATCCAGTCATATTTTTGTTCCTCCACCACATGATCTAGTTCCTGTGCAGAAGAAAACATACTCCGGTAAGCGATCAAATACGAATCAAGTAAAACTTTTGCCCGCAAATTATTTTAAGGCATACTTTAATAATGAATTCTCTCGCAATAGAAGGCTTATTACTCAATTTGAAGAAAGTTTTTGGGAGACGTATTCAAAACTCAGAGAAAATGCCCTCAAGCAGTATCAGCTGGATCATTTAATCTATGATCATCCTAAGCGTCCACCGGAATTTATTGGTCTTGAACCAGTTACTGATGATTTTCTGTACTATTACGGAAAACAAACGATCCACGATAAACGACTATTTGATTATAAGATAAAGCATTGGTATGAAAAAGATGAAGTTCTGTGGCGAGGGCTAGCAGATACTGAAGATATTCCTACCGAGAGTGAAATTCTAGACCATTTTCGTGTCTTCACTTTTCACATGGCCTCAAACAATATTTTAAATAATGCATCCGGAACACAGCAGTCCCTTAAAAGTCATGCATTAAAGGACTTTAAGCGTTATAACGAAGATCTCTTTGATCCGGAGGGAGCTGTGGTAAAAATGGCCAAGGATCACTCTGAGACCGGTCCTCTCTATGACTCAAGTTATGGCTACTCAACCTCTAAAAACAGAAAAGTAGGAAAAGCATTTGCCATGGGGGCCATGGTCATAAGCGATTACGGGCAACAAATGAAATTCCAACATTTATTAAAAAGTAGAACTCTCGTGGGGCAGTTAAAATCAATTAAAGATATTGACCTAACAACGCTTAAACAAATACGTCCTGAATTTTCTTATAAGTACGGGAGACAACAGGAAGTTATGGGTATTGGACTAGCTGATCCGGAAGCTATTGCCATTGTTCAAACATTGAATGAAAAAGGAAAAGTGGATCTTACCTATTTAAGAGACTTAGAAAGTCCTAATTTAATTCACGTAATTAGAGGTGATGCCAAAATTGGCACCAAACCTCCAAAAAATAAAATTATAAAAACAATTAATTTATTAGAATAAAGACGACGGATCCATTGTCTGAAGAGTATTAACGACGTGTCTTAAGAAGTTTGATCCTAATTCTCCATCCACGAGCCTATGGTCGTAAGTATGTGTAGCATACATCATCTGTCTAATTGCAATGGCATCATCCTCAGTTACAATTGGACGTTTTTTCATTGTTCCAACGCAGAAGATCCCTACTTGAGGTTGAAGAATAACTGGAGTTGCCGCCAAAATTCCGAACGAACCATTGTTGGTGAAAGTGTAAGTTCCGCCACTTAGATCATCCATTGTTAATTTCTTATTTCTTGCTTTAATAACAAGATCATTTAGCGCTCTAGCGATACCTGTAATATTTAAATTATCAGCTCCTTTAATTACAGGAACAACAAGTCCATTTCCAGGAACTGCAACAGCACAACCAAGATTAATATCTTTTTTAAGAACAATATTGTCTCCATCAATAGAAGCATTCACCATTGGGAATTCTTTTAATGCTTGAACAAGAGCATAAAGGATAAAGTGAGTATAAGTTAGAGAAAATCCTTCCTGTTTTTTGAATTGATGCTTAAATGATTCTCTAAATTTAAAAATCTTTGTCATATCAACTTCATCAATAGAATTAACATGGGGAGAAGTAAGCTTTGAAGCCTGCATATTTTTAGCAATGGCCTTTCTCATATTATCCATTGGAACAATTTCAACTCTCTCACTACTAGTAAAAGCTGGTACCGTAGATAATTGAATTGAGCTTGAAGAGCTTGCACTAGGAGTAGCTCCACTTCCTCTGGTTTTCAGATAATTTTCAAAATCGGCTCTATTGACTCTTCCTCCGGCACCGCTGCCTTTGATCTGCTTTAATTCAGAAAGAGCAACGCCATTTTCTTTAGCTAATTTTTTTACTAGTGGAGTATAGAATCTTCTTTCTCCACTCGTTTCTTCCTCTACTGGTGCACTCGCCGCTTTGGTTTCGGCCACTTTTTCTTCTTTAGGAGCTTCAGTTTTCTTAGCAGGAGCGGAGCTAGCTGAAATATCTGCATCCATATCGTCTTCGATAACGGCAATAACCTTACCAACATCTATAGTCTCTCCCTCAGGAAATAATAACTCTGCAATTTTTCCTTCCACAGGACTCGGTATTTCAGACTCAACTTTATCTGTACTGATCTCTAATAGAATTTCATCAATTTCAATTGTATCTCCAACCGCCTTATTCCATTTCGTAATAGTACCGGTTGTAATTGACTCACCCATTTGTGGCATTACTACTTCTACTCTTGCCATAATTTTTACCTTTTTTATTTTAAATAATAATTTCTATTCTACCTAATAACTTAAAATCATTAACTTCCCGGTTGATTTTACCTAGAAATTTAATGCTCTATTTTTGGCGGCCATCACTGACTCGGCCAAGAACTCTCCTAGGGTTGGATGTGGATGAACAGTGGCAAAAATTTCCTCATCTATTCCTTCCATTTGTCTAAACAAAGTATATTCATGAATAAGTTCCGTCGCATGTGTTCCAACAATATGCGCCCCTAACATTTCTCCATGCTCTCCAAGTAATGTTTTAACAAATCCTGCTGTTTCATTTGAAGCCACAGCTTTCCCATTGGCCTGAAATGGAAGCTTTCCAACACTGTACTTAATTCCTTTTTCTTTTAATGCCTTTTCTGTGTATCCCACAGAGGCAACTTGCGGCTGACAGTAAGTACAGCCAGGAATATTCATTTTATCAATTTCGTGAGGTTTTTCTCCGGCAATATGTTCTGCGGCCACTACCCCTTCATGACTAGCAGCATGTGCTAAAAGAGGCGGACCTGCAACGTCACCAATGGCATATATATTAGAAACATTCGTTTGATACATATCGTTTACCGCAATAAATCCGCGATCAGTCTTGACCCCAATTTTATCCAATCCATAACCGTCAAGAACGCCAGTCATTCCAACAGCAATAAGACACATATCAAATTTATAATCAACCTTTTTACCTTTCTCAACAGCGGAGATAGTCACGTCTTTTCCATTGTTCTTTGCTGAAACTTTTTCAACACCTAAAGACTGCTTAATCCCATATTTCTTATAGGCCCTTTCAATCTCTTTTGAACTGTCTTCATCCTCAATTGGAAGCAGATGTTTTTGTAATTCAAAAATATGTACATCAACACCAAAGGCATTCCAGAAATAAGCAAACTCAACTCCAATAGCACCTGCTCCAATAATACCAATAGACTTTGGAAGCTCTTCCATTTTTACCGCTTCCCAAGCACCGATAAGTCTTTTGCCATCGTGCTCTAACCCCGGAAAAGATCTATATTTAGCTCCTGTTGCGATGATACAATTAGTAAACTCAAGCGTTTCTTTACCAACCTTTATTGAGTTTTTAGATGTAAATTCTCCATGGCCCATAAAGGTTTCAATTTTATTTTTCTTCATTAAAAACTCAACACCCTTAGAAATTTTGGCCGATATTTGAGTTGCCCTCTTTACCGCTTGAGAACCATCTAAGCTTTTAAGGTCTACATTAATTCCCAGATCTTTAAAGTCATTTAGCTCATGCACGGAATGTGCTGATTTTAAAACTGCTTTTGTTGGGATACATCCCTTATTCAAACAAACCCCACCCATATGTTCTTTTTCAACGATGGCCACTTTTTTTCCAAGCTGACTCGCTCTAATTGCTGCTACATATCCACCGGGTCCAGCACCAAGTACTACCACATCAAACTTTTTGGCCATATTTTTTATCCTTTTGTTACAAAATCGTAGCAAATGAATAAGATTTTCCACCAGTTATGTCAATATTGATGCATATAGTCCTGACAGGGTGTTTTGACTTTATTAGGCGAAATCCATATAACCCCCTGATGCATTCAAGAAAGGAACCATCTCTGGAGTTAACCCAGAGCGAAAAAGATATTATATTAAAGCATTTCCCCAAAGGGATCTGTAGTTTCGACCTTGAAATGACGGGCCTATCTCCACTTTTTGATAAAATCATCGAAATTGCTGCCATTAAACTAAATCCTGATGGAGAAATCTCTTATTTTCATACTCTAATTAACCCACTAGTGACCATTCCTGAGTACACAATTAAATACCATGGCCTTACTAATAACGATCTAAGAGACTGCCCCACTCTAAAAAACCCACTTAGAGAGTTTGTGCAATTTTTCGATAACACACCACTATTGGCCCATAACGCTAAATTTGATATTAGTTTTATTGTCAAAGGAATACACGAATATAACTTTCCCATAAGTTTATCTGATGTTTACGACTCTTGCCGTTTTGCAAGAGCAGTTTATAAAAAAGCCAAAAGCCCTCCCTGTAATTTTTCACTTGGAGAACTAGCAAAATTTTATGAATTTGATTTTTCACACCATTTTGCCCTAGATGATGCCATCGCAGCGTTAAAAATATTTGCCAAGGCACTTCTGTATTTAAGCTCTCAGACAGATGAGTTTAACCTAAAGGGCATGGGCTTTTTGTTTAAACTTAATTCTTTTAAGCGGGCCGAAAACTATATATTACCTAAGAATTTAGCCTGTCTAAAAGATGTTTTACAAAAGCAACAAAAGATCACAATTAAATACCATGGAAACTCCAGCAAGGGTCATCGGGAGATAAAGCCTATATCTCTATTACCACTTCCTAACGGGCTAGTACTCTATGCATTATGCGTAGAATCTAATATAAACAAATACTTTCTCACCAAAAAAATTAAAGACATTAAG
>JBFKKF010000034.1:0-10391 GCA_041631355.1 Bacteriovoracaceae bacterium
AATGAAGCATTTGAAAAAACGGCTAAGGCCTTATTCACAGCGAATGCAATAGGGTGTGTTCTACTATTTCTCTACTCTCTTCTAGTTCTTAAAAGCCTATGTCCAATGTGTACTGCCTATTATGTTTTATCCGTCTTGGCGATGGTTATCTTATTTAAGTTTTCAAACCTACCATTGAATATTGATGTGAAAGCAAGTGGTATTTTTTTAGTATTACTCTTACTTCCCACAGTTGCTGTAAAGGCCTATATAAATGGTAAGCAAGAGAAGATTCAACTTCTAAGTCAAAGCTATATTAATGAATTTAATAAATTAGAATCCTATGGAGCTCCAGGGTTTGAATCTCCATACAAGTTGAATATGGCCACGGAAAAATTTAGTGATGCTCCTATTAGGATGACCATTTTCTCTGACTTTCAATGTCCATTTTGTAGGTCTGTCGCTGAACAGTTACACCCTATTATTGAGGAGTTTAAAGATCAAATGAACGTTCAGTACATGTTCTATCCCCTTGATGATACCTGTAATTCTAAAATGGAAAGACCAATGCACCCATTTGCCTGTAAGGCGGCCTATCTAGCTGCATGTGATAAAGCTAAATTTGCTAAGATTCACGATCATATTTTTGCTAATCAGGACAATATTAATATGCAAAACATCACTCAGTGGGAGAAAGACTTTGGGCTTGCAAATTGTTTAAACAATAAAGTCGCTCAAGATGCGGTTCAACAAACCTTAAATGCCGGTTTACAATATAATTTGAGATCCACCCCTACCATTATTATAAACGGTAAAAAGGTTGAGGGTATGATTCCAAGTGTTCACCTAAAAGAAATTTTAAGAAGTCTTATCAAATAATATGTATAAAATAATTGAGACCCACTGCCATTTGGATTATTTAAAAAAACGCGAGCTAAGTGAGATTCTCACCTCTGCTAAAGAAGCTGGTGTAGAAAAGATAATTTCAATTGCAGTAGATCCCGATAATCTAGACCCGGTATTTAAACTTACTCAGGATCACGATCAAGTTTATTGCTCTCAGGGAATTCACCCTCATGATGCAAAACTCGCAACACCTGAATCTATCCAGTTAATCAAAGCAAGACAAAATGAAGCTAAAGTATTGGCCGTGGGAGAAATTGGACTAGATTATTACTACGATCACTCACCTCACGATGTCCAAAAAGATATCTTCAGACAACTTTTAGAGGTTGCCATTGAAACAAATCAACCTGTTATCATCCATTCAAGAGATGCTGATGAGGACATGATAGCTATTTTGGAAGAATATGCTCCTCGAATGAAAAGAAAGGGTGTGATTCATAGCTTTACTTCAGGTGAGGCCCTGGCACAAAAAGCCTTAGAGCTTGACTTCTATCTTGGCTTTAACGGAATTATCACTTTCAAAAATGCAGAAAATGTTAGAGATATCGTACGATTGTGTCCGATTGAGAAAATTCTCATTGAAACAGATGCTCCTTTTCTTACGCCGGTTCCCCATCGCGGAAAAGAAAATGCCCCAGAGTATCTTCCCTTTATTCTCGAAAAAATTGCTGAGTTAAAAAATCTCTCCCCTGAAGAAGTGGAAAAGCAATGTTATCAAAACTCTATGGATCTTTTTCAATTTTAACGACAATTAACTAGTCGAGTTTAAATCCTTTTAAAGCTTCGGCCATTGCACCATTTTGAGGGGTCTTGTCTTTTTTGTGGCCGTGTTTTTTTACTGGCTTCCCATCTGATGAAATTCTTTCTGTGTAAGTTGGAAGTTCATCTTTGAAAATTAACCGATCAAGATGTTTTACGTAATTAGTCCAATGTCCTGTATTCTGATCAGTGCGCTTAACTGTTTCAAAGCTATGCATACGGGAATCCATTAAGTCGATAAGATGTACTAACATTGCCTCACTGGTTTGAGGTACTTTGGGAGAACCAAAGGCATATTCTCCGTGATGAGAAAGTAGAATATGTTTGATATGTAATTTCATCTGATAGGGAAAATCTTTAATCCTATATGCAAAGCGATCAAAAAGCTCTACCCCTTTGACTAAATGTCCGACAAGTTTTCCCTCTTCTGTATATTCAACATTGATATCATCAGTTAATTCATAGATTTTACAAATATCATGCAAAATTGCCCCAGCAACCACATAATTTTCATTTACTTTGTATATCTTAGAAAGATGAAGTGCCAAATTTGTACAGCTCAGAATATGCTCCAGTAAGCCAGATTGGTAGGCATGATGAATAGCTTTTCCGGCCTGCCACTTCTTAAGCCTTCTCGCAATTTCCTCATCTTTTAAAATAGATACTAATAACTCCCGTATATAAATATCACTTAGGGACTCCACTTTTTGCAAGAGCTCAGCATACATTTCATCAGGGCCACGTGTTGCCTTTAAGATGAAATCATCTTCATCAATTTCTTTTTTCGAGATTTTTTCTATGTCCTGAATAATAAACTGTTTTCTTCCTTGGAAAATATTTACCTTACCGCTAACTTTAACAAAGTCTCCTTTGCTCACGGCAGCTGAGATTTCTTCAGCATTGACCCAACTTCTTCCTTCAATATCTCCTGATCCATCTGCCAACACGATATTTAAATACTTTTTTCCATCTCTAGCTTCTGCTACGGCAATATATTTTACTAAAAATGTCGATTCTACTTCAGATTTTGGAACTAAATCTTTCACACTTACACGAGTCATACTTGTTATCCTTTTATTGCCCTAGAGTATACACTAAAACTTGCTAAATTTGGTGTTCATTTGGCGTCAATTATGGCATATTGAGCAAAATTTTAAAAAGGGTATTTGACTATGAGCACAATTAGACTTGGAATCAATGGACTTGGCCGTATTGGTCGAACAGTAATTCGGGAATTTGAAAAACATAAGGCACAAGGCCTGTATCAAAACCTTGAACTTGTAGCTGTTAATAATCCCGGTAAACCTGAAAACTATATTCATTTATTAAAGTATGACTCTTTACACGGAAAATTTCCAGGAGAGGTAAGCTATGCTAACGGCACACTTACCTGTGGATCTTCAAATATGAAGTTTTTTACCCAAAGAGATCCAAGTGAAATTGACTGGTCAAGCGCCAATGTTGATATCGTTATAGATGCAACAGGAGTATTTAAAGATAAAGCTGGACTTGGAAAGCACTTAAATGGAACTGTTAAAAAAGTTATAATGTGTGCTCCAGGAACTGATCTAGATGGTACTTTTGTCTTCGGCATTAACCATGAAGAATATAGTAATGATTCTCATCACATTGTTTCTAACGCAAGTTGTACTACAAACTGTCTAGCTCCAATTGCCAAAGTACTAGAGGATAACTTCGGAATTGAACAAGGATTTATGACAACTATTCACGCCTACACAGGTGATCAAAATATATTAGATGCTTCACATAAAGACCCAAGAAGAGCAAGGGCTGCGGCAATGAATATTGTTCCAACCTCTACTGGAGCTGCAAAGGCAGTTGGCTTGGTTCTTCCGGCACTAAAAGGAAAGCTAGATGGGTATGCTGTTAGAGTTCCAACTCCTGATGTTTCCATGGTGGATTTAACTGCAACTTTAAAGGTTGAGGTATCAAAAGAACAAATCAATGAAGCTATGAAAAAAGCATCCCAAGAAAACCTTAAGGGTGTTTTAGAATACGAAGACCAGCCACTTGTTTCAGTTGACTTCATGGGGAATCCACACTCCTGTATTTTTGATGCTGGTCTCACTAACGTCATTGGCAACCAAGTTAAAGTTGTTTCATGGTATGACAACGAAGTAGGTTTTTCATGTCGGGTCATTGATTTAGCGGAGTATATGGGTTCAAAACTGTAAAAAGAGAAAATAATGGCACTTAAAAATTTAAGAGAAGCAAATTTAAAAGATCAACGAATTTTAGCTCGATTTGACTTTAATGTACCGCTAGATAAACAAGATCGTTCTAAGATATCTGATACCTCGAGAATAGACCTTGCTCTTCCAACAATTAAGTATGTACTTGAGCAAGGAGCAAAAAAACTTGTACTCATGAGTCACTTAGGAAGACCTAAGGGGAAGGTTAATCCTGACTTTACTCTTGAGCCAGTTGCAAATTACTTAGCAGAAAAACTGGGGCAAGAAGTAATTCTTACTGAGTCAGCAATAGATAATGGAGTAAAAGAGCTTCTTACTTTGGCCAAAACAAAAATTGTCTTGTTAGAAAACTTGAGATATCACCCAGAAGAAGAAGCTAACGACGAAGGTTTTGCAAAGAAATTAGCTGAGTACGGTGACATATATATTAATGATGCTTTTGGAGCTGCCCATAGAAAACATGCTTCTGTTCACGCCATTAATAAATTTTATAAGGGTAGCGCATACCCTGGATTTTTAATGAGTAAAGAAATTGAGTCCCTAGACAAAATTCTACACTCTCCAGGAAAGCCTTTTATTGGTGTTATTGGCGGCGCTAAGGTTAGTGATAAAATTAAGACTATTGAAAAATTGTTAGTTTCAGTTGATAAGCTTATTATTGGTGGGGCCATGGCTTACCCCTTCTTAAAAGCCAAGGGACATAGTATTGGAAAGTCTCTTTGTAGTGAAGACGATGTAAAGCTAGCGACAAGTATCTTGAGAGCTGATAAAGCCCATAAAGTACAACTTCCATGTGATCATATGGTTGCTGAGAATTTTGGAGATACCCCACATGTGGAGTCCAATACGGATATTGATGAAAAAATGATGGGGCTAGATATCGGACCTGATACGATCGTAAAGTATTCAAACACTTTAAAAACAGCTAAGACCATTCTTTGGAATGGACCGATGGGTGCATTTGAAAACATGGACTATGCCAAAGGGACTTATGGCCTTTGTGAAGTGATTGCTAGTGTTGATGCTTTTACTCTCGTTGGTGGTGGAGATTCAGTTAGTGCTGCTCAAAAGTCAGGTTATGCCAATAAGTTTTCCCACGTCTCAACCGGTGGTGGAGCAAGTTTAGAATATATTGAAAAAGGTGAATTACCTGGAGTGCAAGCACTCAAATTTGGAGTTTAAGATGCCTAAAACTTATATGATTGGTAACTGGAAAATGAATCAATCTCTAGCTGAGATTGAATCTTTTTTTTCTAACCTCAAGCTTGAAAACAATCAAAATAATTTTTGGATCGCTCCCCAGTCTATTCATATCCCCAAAGTACAAGAGCTAGGTCAAAAAGCAGGAGTATTAGTTGGGGCCCAAAATATTTCAGATCAAGAATCTGGTGCATTTACCGGAGAAATATCTAGTAGTGCGTTGGTAGAATTGGGAGCTCACTTTTGCCTTGTTGGCCATAGTGAAAGAAGAAGCCTCTACGGTGAAAATGATGAATTTATAAATAGGAAGGTTCACCAGGCAATTCACAGTGGACTGGTTCCAGTTCTATGTGTTGGTGAAACTCTAGCAGAAAGAGAAGCTGGAAACACCCTGGAAGTCGTTATCAATCAGATTAAAAAAGGACTCGCAAATATCAACTTAAATAATGAGTCGGAGCTTATGGTGGCTTACGAGCCTGTTTGGGCCATTGGTACAGGAAAAACTGCAGGCCCAGACCAGGCCGAGGAAGTACATGCTGAAATCAGAAAAGTACTAATAGAACTATTCCAAGAAATTGGTAGGGATATTAGTCTTCTGTACGGAGGAAGTGTAAAACCGAATAATGTCAGGGACTTGTTGGCACAACCCAATATAAATGGTGGACTTGTAGGTGGAGCAAGCCTGAAAAGTGAAGATTTTAGCTTACTGTGCAGTGCATGCTAAAGTCCCTATTCACAAACAAGTTCTAATCTGGTAAAAATCTTAGACTTGAAATTAATAAAGAGGAATAAATAATGCTTAATGGTTTAATAATTTTACACGTAGTTATCTGTATTTTGCTTACAATTGTAGTTTTACTTCAATTTGGTAAGGGTGCTGAAGCTGGAGCAATGATGGGGCAAGGCTCTTCCCAAGCAATCTTCACTTCATCAAATAAAGGTAACTTCTTTACAAAAATGACAACCACCTTAGCAGTCTTATTCATGGTTAACTCTGTTTCTCTAACAATTTTAACCACTAAAGAATCGAAAAAATCTCTTTTTGATGGAGAAACACCTGTCGCTGCTCCACTTAATAGTGATGCACTTCAAGCAAAAGATGAAGCTAAAGCTGAAGATAAAGCAGAGACAGCTCCTGCTCAAAAATAACTCCTAAGCTCTAGGTAATAACTGAAATTCTTTCTTTATAGCTTCGATAATCTCTTCCGAGTGATATTCTCCTCGAGATTCAATCGTGACTTCCACGATAGATTGACTTAGTTGTAAAAAGGGGACATCTCTTTTGTGATAAACTTGCAAGACGTTAGCTTTTGCATCCGTGAGAGTTTGAGTCAGTAAGTTGAGCGCACCGGGTTTATCATCTAGAAGAACATTAATCTTTACCCTACGCTTTGATTCAATCAGACCATTCTCAATAATTCTATCCACTAGATTTATATCAATATTTCCACCTGAAATTATCAAGACTATATTCTTATTTTTAAATCTTCTGGGATTTCTTTCATAGAGTTCATCCAGGGCAGCTAAATTTATCGCCCCAGCTCCCTCTGCAATTATTCTCGCCTTCTCAATTAAATCCAAAACACTTAGGGCCACCTTATCATCTGGAACATGAAGTGCTTCATCGATCACACTATCTAATAGCTCATACATTTTAAACTCAGGTTTTCTAACCTTTATACCATCTGCAAAAGTAGAAACAGTTTCACTTTCGATTAAGCTACCTTGTTGCAAAGACTTTATCATGGATGCTGCTCCAGTACTTTGAGAGCCCACAACGGTACAGTTAGGGTAGAAATCTTTTATCGCAAACCCCACTCCAGACATAAGTCCACCACCGCCAATACTACCAAAAACAAAGTCTATATCCTCAATTTGATCCTTAAGTTCATAAGCAATAGTTCCTTGTCCATAAATGACATTTTCATGGTTAAAAGGATGAATATAACTTGCCTGATTGCTCTTCAAATATTCTTTAGCGTACTCAAAAGCTTCATCAACATCTTCACCTTCAAGGATAACTCTCGCACCTAGATTTTCTGTATTAAGAATTTTCACAATAGGACTTGGTTTGGGCATAATAATCGTGGACTCAACTCCAAATTTTTCAGCCGCCCACGCTACCCCTTGTGCATGATTTCCGGCACTCACGGCCAAAACCCCCATCTTTCTTTCTTCCTCACTGAGATTGGCAATCATATTGGTTGCCCCCCTAAGTTTAAAAGAACCTACTGGTTGTAGATTTTCTAACTTAAGATAAACATTGGAAGTATACTTTTTTGACAAGTACTCATTCTTAATTAACGGAGTTGGTGTTAAGTATTTTTTCAGAAGACTATGGGCCTTATCAAAGCCACTAATATCCAATTTCATTTGCTACTTCTTTTTCTGCTCATTTTCTTTGTCTAGTAATCTAATTTTTCCAAAATCATCACCCTCAAACATTTGCTCAACCTCTTCAAGTGGAAGATGAGCATATGGAATCGTTGGATCAAAGGAATCTGCCATTTTAAGTTCTCTTGTTGAGGATACCTCGTGATGTTCAACATGGTTTTTAAATACCTTAAAGACTTTGGGGTCAAGTTTTTTCCCCGCAGTTTTCTCCATGATGGCAATTCCTTCACTAACCGTTACAACTTCGTTATATGACCTTTTTGTAGTAATAGCATCAAAGAAATCAGCAATTGCACAAACTCTTGCTAATAAATGAATTTCATCTTCTTTAAGTTTATTCGGATAGCCTGTTCCATCCCAATTTTCATGGTGCTCATGGATTACTCTAGAGATAGTTTTAATATCAATCCCAGTAAATGAATCTCCTTCACACTCCAGAATTAGATCAAGCCCGATGTCTGGATGGGTTTTAATAACATTATACTGAGCATCCGTCAGTCCATCTGCATTGTTTAGAATTTCAGTAGAAATTTTAACTTTTCCTAAGTCGTGTAATAGTCCACCAAGTCCAGCATGTAATAATTCCATTTTTGTTGCCGTTGGCTTTAGTGCTCTCAAAACAGTTAAGCAATACATCGACACATTAATAGAGTGATCATAAGTGTAAAAGTCATGACCAGATAAACTTCCTATTAAGGCCCTTAATGTATCAATATTATAGTCATCTAATACATCGATCATATTTTCAACTGCATCTTTGCAGCCTGAAATTGTTTCCTGTAACAGCTCTGTACTAAATTCTTTTTCAGGGTCGAAAACATTATGAAGATACTTAATTGCAGAGTCTTTGATAAAGCTTACAGCTTCTGTATCCGAGACATTCTCCGATTGCACTAGACTTTTCATATATTGACTACGTTGATCTTCTGGTACGTATAACTGCTTATACTTTTCTTTAAAGTGAACAACGTCATTATCGGATATTTCCTCTCCCTCTGGAAAAACCTTGATAAATTTTTGCTTATGATCTGAGGAAGATAAATTAATAAATAAATCATAAGGAATAACTTCATTCCTATTTATTAAATCAAAACTCACGGAAAAAAAACTTCTCTCTCCCAAAACAAACCTCACTCTAATTTAATAAGCATATTTTATCACAGGGATTAATTTTGGCCACCAAGCACAAAAAAGACCCATATTAATATGGGTCTTTTATTAAAAAATTCAATAGGATAAATTTACTTTAGAATGGGATATCATCTGAAGCAAAGCTTGCATCAGACTGAACATTGTATTCTTGTTTAGGAGTATTATTAGCAGTAGCGCCATTATCTTGTGTATATGTGCTTCCAGCTGAAGCCTGACCGCCAATAAATTGTACCGTTGTGGCATTAATTTCTGTAGTGTATCTTTTTTGTCCACTCTGATCATCCCAAGATCGAGTTTGAAGACGTCCTTCTACGAATGCTTGTCTTCCCTTGCTAAGATATTGATTACATAACTCAGCTAATTTTCCCCAAACCACAATTCTATGCCATTCAGTTCTTTCTTGTTTTTGTCCTGAGTTTTTATCATTCCAAGTTTCACTGGTGGCCAATGAAAAATTGCAAACTGCTGCTCCAGATGGTGTGTACTTTAATTCTGGATCCTGACCTAATCTACCAAGTAAAATAACTTTATTTACACTCATTACTTCTCCTTCCAAACTATATGTTTGTTTCTGTTTATAACTAATTCCACCAAATTGAAAGTAGAATCCTCAACTTTCGAAAGAGAAATATTCAAATGTAGAGATCTTTTAAGAGTTTATAGGTAGTTTAAATTGCTTCAACTTGACTCTCTGCGACGTGTTCAGTTTGTCGCGAGTTAGCTACAAATTCTGCATTTACGACATCATCTTCTTTATTTACGAGGTCAGGATAGTTTTGTTGCCAAAACTCCTTAACTTTCTGATTTGCCACGTTAACATCTCTTCGATACCAAGTCGCATCAAAACCACAATATGGACAGGGTATTTCTTTGCGATATAACATTTTATTTACTAATTCCCAGATAAGCCAAACTGGAAAAATAAGAAAGATTACTTTTGCTTTAAAAAGTGGAAAACTAACACAGCTAAGTGCTACTGAGAGGATAATCATCTGTAAGTAGTTTTTTCCGCTTAGATACTTTGAGTATCTCATCTCCCGCGGGGCCCTACAAAGTGCACATAGAAATTTTCTATTCGGATTTTTCACTTTATAAAATCTTTTGTTTTCCAATGGGCTATTGCTACTCACTTGTAATCCTCCTCATCTTTATTAGAACACATAAATAACACACACTTAAGAGGGAATAATTTTCGTTAAAAGCTGGTCTAAAAGGACCTCTGGGGTATCTACATACCCCAGGGGTGAACAAAACGAAAAAAAGAAAAAAAGAAGGTTTGCCGAATTCAATACACGTTCTGCGTCTACAGATCGGCACCCTGCAGACACTAGATTTAACGCAATAACGATACCAAACTTGCTTACAGTAAAATCAGTAAGTTACATTTGGATTCAAAAATGATTTCTGCTAGAATGGCACTGGTAGGTGACACGTTGCACCTCTATATTAAACATTAAATAAACTACAATGATTAAAGTAACTTATTAATATTTGAAAGAAATTTGAGAATATGATTTTTAAACTCAAGGAAGATAAAGGACAGGTTTCAATTTTTTTCGCCACAACTATAGTGGTGATCATTACCTTTATGGCCTTCATTATCAATATTGGAATCTTTGTAAAGGCAAAGATTAATCTGCAAAATGCAACTGATGCTGCTGCCTATGCTGGAGCCTCAGTTCAATCAAGACAGTTAAGTAATATTGCCTATATGAATTGGGAAATGAGAAATGTCTTTAAAGAGTGGATGTTCAAATATTATGTCTTAGGAAGTCTAAGTCTCGAAGC
>JBFKKF010000035.1:0-10232 GCA_041631355.1 Bacteriovoracaceae bacterium
CAGATATACAAATTCAGTTTTAAAAAATTTAGCAAAAACAAAAGTCGCTAGAAATAAGTATCGGGCCTATAGCTTGGCCCATGGAAGAAATATAAATCCAAGTCTTAATATTGCAGCTCTTCCGGCAGGGGATAAGAAGTTCGGTTGCAAATATTTAGTTAATAAAAGTAAGTAATTGATTTATATCAGATGAATATGTTACAGATATGGCTTACTCACTGGGTCATAGACAGAAAGTAGATCTCTTCGTATAAACGAAATGTAAATACAAGGAGAGCTTTTTGAAAGATATTCTAATTACCTCAAATACCCAGCAAATTATAATTCCTACTAATCCAATCGATTCAGAATCGGTAAAGCATCGTGTGAGTTCATTATTAGAAAATGAAATATCAGATGATCTAAAAAAGACATATATCAAACTTGCTATTTCTATGGTTGATTTAACAACCTTAGAAGGAACAGATACTGCCGATAAGGTAATCGCACTCAGCCGCAAGGCCAAAGAAAGTGCAGTTGCAGCTGTTTGTGTTTATCCTAATATGGTTCCCCATGTTAAGGCCGAGCTTGAAAGTTCAAATATAAATATAGCATCCGTTGCTACCGGCTTTCCTGCGGGGTTAGTGCCCTTGGAAGTTAAGCTTCTAGAGGTCAAGTATGCCATAGAGTATGGTGCTAATGAGATCGATATGGTTATAGATAGAGGGGCGTTTTTAAGTGGCAAGTATCAACAGGTTTTTGATGAAATTAAGACCATTAAAGAGGCGTGTGGAGATGTTCACTTAAAGGTTATTCTTGAAACAGGTGAATTGCAAACATATGAAAATATTTGGGTTGCCTCTTGGATTGCGATGTATGCAGGAGCTGACTTTATTAAAACCTCCACCGGTAAGGTGCAACCTGCGGCAACTTTAGATGCAAGTTATATTATGTTAAATGCAATCTCTGATTTTAATAAGCAAAAAAATAAAATGATTGGTATGAAGCCAGCTGGAGGCATAAGAAGCGCCGGCCAGGCGATAGAGTACCTAATTCTAGTAGAAAATGTACTAGGAAGAGACTGGCTTAACTCTAAGTACTTTCGTTTTGGTGCAAGTTCGTTACTAGATGATTTAATGAGCTTGTAAACGGGCCTTAACTTTTTTGACCAACCAACCAACAAACGGAACTCTTTCGTAAATAAATTCACCCATATCAAAATAATCTCTATGGTAACTTACAAGATTATCTTCATTAAAAATGATGACTGAGTTCCCAGAGAGTGAAATTTCTTTTCCATCTTCTAGGTTCTTAGATTTTAGATACATAGTCCATATGGCCGTGTGCTTATTATCTTGAGAAATAATATCGTGAAACTCAAAGCGAATTGAAACCACATTTTTATATAGGTTGGAATAATATTTTTTAACTTCAGCTAGGCCATTATGTTTTCCCACTGGATCGATAAATTCAACCTCTGGTGCATAAAAATCATCTAGGATTTCCATTTTATCTGCACGTAATTCGTTGAAAACTTCATCAATCCTTTCCGGCTGGGTTTTTGCAAAAGCACTAAGAGAGATTCCTAAAGTTAAAAATGTGATAAGTAATTTCATTTTGATCCTTTCCTAGGTAAAGGTAATAATATATTAGTTTGACTTTGATATTCTCTATATCTATCCCCTCTGGATTTTATGGCCTGAGCTTCTGAGGGAGGCACTCCTGTTAAGTAACGTATAAAAATAAACATTAATACTGCCGGAATAAGTGATAAATAACCATAATCGAGATGAAATGAACTCAGGGAGAGTCCAAACCATGTGATAATCTCAAAGAAATAATTAGGATGTCTTGAATACTTCCATAGACCAATATTACAAATACTTCCTTTAGGGGCATTCATTTTGAACTGGCTTAGTTGAAAATCCGAAATACTACCACCTATCACCCCAACAAGGAATATGACGACCGATAAATATTGATAGTAGTGTGACTCAGCTTGACCAAACTTAAACTGTAAGTACATGGGAATTGAAAGAATTAAAACGAGAATAGCTTGAAATAAAAAAAATAGTCCGGATTTTATATTGTAATATTTATTCCAGTTTTCTTTAAGAGAGATATATCTTCCATCCTCGCTGTGAATTAGAATACGCTTAAACAGGTAGATAGATAAACGAAGGCTCCAAAGCAGATAGAGTCCGGCAGACGAGTAAATGAGAGGGAGATCAAAATTTTGGTTTGTAAGCGTTAGCAAAGCGATTAAGGTAAATGCACTTGACCAAAAAAAATCAACCCATGCCAATTTCTTTGAATATTTGTGAATTGCCCAGCCTATAAAAAAATAAAGGAGGAGACTAGCAGTGATAAATAGAAGGTAAGAGTTAAAGCCCATTAGTTCTTTCCTAAAAGTTTGTTTTTAAGCTTTTTATCTATGGGTTCCTTACCTATCCAGGGATAGTGAGCTGCTTGAAATATATCGTTTTTGTTGGATTTGGCGATGGTTTTATCATTGTGCTTTATAATTGTGATATTTGGATGCTGTTTAATAATCTCTAATGTATCCCCTTCTTTCATACTGGGGGATATGTTTTTAAACCATTTTATAACTTCTTTGTTCTCAAGGGGCTTTAAGCCAACCTCCCATCCCTCCTCAGAATATTTTTTCTCTACATCTCGAAGGTATTTTAATTTAAGTAGTTGGATTTTTTCTTTTTGATGGGCATGGTGAGAAATCTCATAAATATCCCAAAACCAGTAATTTAGCTTGGCCTTGCCTGTCATTTTAAATTTATGCTCAGTAGCTGATAGAGCACTTGCAACACTGAAAGTGGAACAAATCATAGCTAAGAAAATAGCACTAAATAGGTAATTATTTTTCATATTTGTATTATACTTCATGATTAACCCCATTGTTACAAATTAGGTAAGACAATTGTTTGATACTAAGGGTATCCCTAGTGTCATCGTTCTGCAATTGAAGTGTTTCTAAACTCAGTCTTCAACTCTTGTTTTAAGAATAACACCCCTTGCTTAACCGCTTCCTTGGAAAAGAGAAAAGCAGTCATATGTCCCCAGAAATTAACAGTATAAGTCTTTACCTTTACTTTATTTTTCTTTAGTGCACTCTCAAACTTGGTCATTTGTTCAACTTCAACAAGGTCGTCACTTTCAGCATGGTAGAGGTAAAAGGGAGGTGAATTACTTGCTATATTGAGTAATGGAGAGGCTTCTTTGTATTCTTTAATCTTTTGGTCTCTATAGTCACCGATATAGCCCTTAATATAGGGAGACTTAGGATAGACCATAAAGTCGTAGGGAGCTCCCCCTGAGACTACAGCAGAAACCCTGTCAGGGTATTTCATAGCATAATAGCTGACAGTATGACCTCCAGAGGAGTAACCCCAAAGTGCTACTTTTTTAGTATTAATTTGGTATTTATTATTCTTTTCTAAGTAAGTAATAGATTCGTGTAAGTCATCAACTGGTGCTGGATGTCTGTAATTGGGAGACAATCTATAGTTTATATTTAAAACAGCAAATCCGTTACTTGCTAGAGATTTGGCCACGTGGGTCATATCCTCTTTACTACGACTTCGCCAGCCTCCTCCATGTACTACTACTACAAGAGGTGCATTTTCCACCTTGGGGGTATATAAGTCGGCCTTAAGCCTTTCAACGGACTTGTACTTACTTGAATAATGAATATCCCGTTCCACAGAGTAGTTAATGCCTGAGCTATAATGAGCACAGGAGATACAAATAAAGAGTGAGGTTAAGCTTAGTATAGATTTCATATTAGTTATCATATCTTAGAACTCCTAAAAATCGAAATAGTCTAATTAAGACAAAGGTTGGATCAAACTCAAAGATTTTTTTAGAAAAATTTGCATCTTTTGGAAATGCATGGTGGTTATTTTGATGCAATTCTCCCATCAGGAAAAGATCAACTGGAAGCGTATTTTTTGAGTTATCTCCTAGCTCATAATTGGTATAACCATATTTATGTCCCGCCCAATTAACTACAGCGCCTTGAATAGGCCCCATGAAAAAGTGAATGGGTGTAAAGACTAAATAGAGGTATGAGTCAGTAAATTTAAGGTACAGTAATACATAAAAAAGGCCAAACAAAACTCTCACCAACATATGGTCCGCAATTCGGACTAGTAGTGGAAAGTCCTCGGGAGGAGTTTTGACGGATTTATAATGGTTAAAAGTCTTTAACATCATGGTGACTAAGTTCTTACTGATAACGGGAGAATGGGGGTCTTTTTCCTGATCTGAGTGGGCGTGGTGAAGTAGGTGGAGGACTTTATAGTTTTGGGGTCTCAGAAAGCTTGGTCCTTGGGATACAATGGTAAGAATACAGAAAAAACGGTTCCAAAAATTAGATAGTTTGTACATTGAGTGTGAGATATATCGATGCAGATAAAATGTCTGACAAAACAGTGACAAGTACCAATGGAATATTAAAGCAAATATAACGAAGCTCATAGAGTCCTCTCACTAGTAGTTTGTGTTATTAGGACGAGCGAAAGCAATTTGCACGTCACTTATATTTCTTTCGGCGAAAGCGGCTTCGCAATAACAAAGATAATACTCCCATTTCTTTACGAATTGGTTGTTAAAGCCAAGCTGGTTAACCTTAGTTATATTTTTGAAAAAGTTTTCTCGCCATTGTTCTAATGTTTTTGCATAGTGACTACCAATATCCTTGAGGGCAATCATATGAAGATCACTAACATCATTTACTGAAGCTTGTATCTTACCAATTGAAGGTAGTAGTGATCCTGGGAATATATGTTTTTGGATCCAATCAGAGCCCTTTTTGAATTGCTTATATCTAGAGTCTGGTGAAGTGATAACTTGGATAGCTAGAATACCATCTTTTTTGAGGGCGCGAGAGAGAGTTTCAAAGTATGGAGATATATTATAGTCTCCAATGGCCTCAATCATCTCAATACTAACAATTTTATCGTATACCCCTTCAATATCTCGAAAATCAAGAAATTCAAAGGTGACGAGGTGATCGACTTGTTCTTTCTTTGCTTGTTCTCTTGCATACTTTAATTGTTCATTGGAGATAGTAATACTATGAACTTTGCACTTATAATTTTTAGCTAAGTAAATGGCATTCCCTCCCCAACCAGAGCCAACCTCTAAAACATGATCATCTTGGTTTATTTTTAGCATATTTGCGAGGGATTCATACTTATTGATTTGAGCGGCCTTCAAACTTTCATTCTCGGAGTTGTAGATACCAGAAGAGTAGGTCATTGTTTCATCCAGCATCAACTTAAAAAAGTCATTACTTAAGTCGTAATGATAGTGAATGTTCTCTTTTGCCTGTTTTTTGGTATTCCAATTAATTGCATTGAGGGAGCGATTAAAAAAAGATAACAGATTATAGCCTAGTCGTTCTGACTTTCCCCCTGATGCTCCTTCCACATTTTCGATATTAGATATAATCCAACATAAAAGACCTCGTAAGTCAGTTGTGCTCCACTCCCCATGCATATAGGCCTCACCGAAACCGATATCACCGTATAGACAACATCTTTTGAAGAAATTCTCAGAAGTGACCTTGATATCATATAAGTTAGAGCTTGTTGTATCCCCAAAGTACTCAACTCTTCCATCCGGTAGAGTCATTTTAAGTTTTCCACCAGAGAAGCTATTAAGCATCCTCTTAAGGGGAAGTGAGTACATATTAATTTTTCTTTTTTCTTTAATTACTGCTTCCATAACTCATATCCTTTTTGTGATTGAATTTCTTCATCTTTCGAATAATATTTAACCCCTCGTAGATACAGGATTAGTGCTTGTAGGTGTATCTGCAAGAGAATTGTTATTGTGATTAGAGGGAATCTAAGTAAAAGAAAAAAAAGTGATCTTTCATCTATTTCTTTAAGTTCCCCTGTTAGATTTGCATAAACATTAACATTGAAATTTTCATAGTTTTTAACATGTATCGCGATTTCTTTGTTTTTATTCCAAGTTATCTTATAAGCCATTTTTCCGTTACTACTAGAAAAGGGAGAAATATAAAAGTTCTTATCAAACTCATATTCGCAATTAAACTCATCGTTAAACATTCGAGATTGATCAGAAACATAGGTCTTATGCTCGTAATATGTATTCATTATTTCAATGACCACAACAGTATTTAGGTCCTTATCTTGCACGAAATAAAAGCACACAGGATTAAAGATATGACCAAGTGTTCGTAAATTTCCTAAGAGGTAAATTTTTTCTGGCTCAAACTGTGGATGCTTCACTTGGACCTTACTCATAATTGCATCTTTTAATGTTTGCTTAGATCCTAAAGAGTGATCAGACTCCAAAAAGCGAAACGCTGATAGTTTTTTTGTTCCTAATAGCTTAAAGCGATTATTGAGGGTTTCTACTTCATCTAGGTCAATAAAGAATTGAAAAGTCTTATAGTAAAAAGAATGTTTCTTAGGACTGAATCGATGATGATAGGTGCTTCCAATTAACAATTTAGAGTTCATAAGACCTCTTCCTTGTTTAAGATGGCTTTGCACATCTCTACTGCTGATCTGGCACCGTCCTCATGAAAACCATGTCCAAAATAACTTCCACAAAAAAATGTGTTATTTCCTTGTCGGTTTATTTCCTGTAGCCTTTTTTGTGCCTGGTAGGTTTCTAAGGTAAATATAGGATGGTGATAAATAAATTGCTGTTTAATAGACCCTTTTTCAATAATCTCATCAGCATTTAAGCTTACAAAGTAGTTCGTTTTAGTCTCAAGGCTTTGAAGTTTATTCATCCAATAAGTCACGTAAGCATTTCCACCACTTGAATAATGGTTCCATGCGGCCCATCCTGACTTGTTCTTTGGCATTAATTTATCATCCGTATGGAGACAAACTGAGTTTTTTTGATATCCAAAAACAGAAAGTAAATTATTCTCAAGTTCTGTAGCATCACCTAGAAGCGATAATGTCTGATCGGCATGAGCAGCGATGACGACGTTATCAAAATATAGAGACTTTCCATCTACTAATATATTGACTGAGTCGTCAGTTCTGTTAATTTGCTCAATCTTTGAATTAGTGCGAATCTGCGAGCGAAAAGGCTCTATGAGTTTATCTCTGTACTGAAAACTACCATTTGTTACAGTCTTCCACTGAAACTGTGTCGTAAACCCAAGTAATCCGTGATTTTTAAAAAAATTAACTAAGGATAGTATTGGAAACCCCTCAATAGTCTTTTGTGGTGCTGACCATAGCGCCACTGACATAGGCAGTAGGTAATATTTAAGACAGAGCGATCCTAGCTTCTTTGCTTCAAAGAATTCTTTGATCGTTAATTTCTGTAGTTCGGGATTTATGAGAACTTCCGGGGCGAGCTCATTAAACTTGTTAATCTCATAAATTAATTTATAAAACTTAGGAGAAAAAATATTTTTCCTATCGCAAAATAATGAGCTGAGAGTTGATCCACAATACTCCATCTTGTTATCGCGGTCAGAAACAGCAAAGGACATATCAGTATCTTGGTACTCTACACCTAGTTGTCTAAATAAGCTCAGCATGCATGGGTAAGTAACTTCGTTAAATACAATAAATCCGGTATCAATAGGAATTTCACGTTCACCGTCATTTTCATAAACAGTATGGGTGTGGCCTCCAATGTAATCATTTTTTTCAAAAATAGTTATCTCATGACCATGTTTATGAAGAATATGTGCAGCTGTCATTCCTGAAATACCAGTGCCAATTATTGCATATCGTGCCATTTTAGCTTTCCTTTTTTGACATAAGGTAATGAGAAACAATCCATTCCTCTCCCTTTTGAAAGCCAAATAGTTCTTCACAAGCAATAAAAAATAATCTCCAGTAACGAAACCATTTCATTGCATTATCAACACCATAAGTTCTAGAAAAGATGTCAATAATTTCATCTTTATGAATATCCATATTGTCTAACCAGGCCCGACTTGTTTTTTGGTAATGGCTACCATTGACTTTCCAATGGTCTTTTATTTCTAGGTCGTTTTGGAAATAATAAAATAGTTGATCCGCAGGCATTTGCCCGCCAGAGAAAAAATACTTACTCATCCAGTCTGATTGGTCCTTAACCTCAAAATGATAAGCGCCAATACTATGAGTGAAAATATGAATAAATAGTAGTCCATCATCTTTTAGGTACTGGCTTATATTGGCAAACATTTTTTCATAATTTTTAAAGTGCTCTAGCATTTCGACAGAGACCACACGATCAAATTTATCATCACCAAGATTTAAGTTAGCCGCATTTTGAGTAATGACTTGAATATTAGTTAGATTTCTTTTTTTGCATTCAGCATCAATGAAATCTTTTTGGGTTTTCGAATTTGATACGGAGGTGATTTTAGCGTTGGGAAATTTCTGAGCACAATATAGAGAAAAAGATCCCCAGCCACAACCTAGGTCCAAAATCTTGTTACCATCTTTAATTTTCGCTCTTTCAAGATAGAGATCGAGCATCTCTTTTTCGGCTTCACTAAGATTTGTCGCTTTTTGCCAAGAACAGCAACTATATTTGAGATAGTCCCCGAGAACTAGTTTATAGAACTCAGATGGTACCTCATAATGTTGTTCATTGGCCTTGTCTGTTTCAATCGCAACAGGCATTTTTCTTAAGGAGTCGGCATAATGCTCTAAGGCTTTGCTTTCATTGGCAAATAAGGAACGAACCTCATTTCTTTTGCCTTTTATTAAGTGCTTAGCACCAGATCTTAGTAGTAAGTCAGGAATAGGAGCATTTCCCAGTAATTTGTCTATCATGATTAACCTCTCTTGTATTAGTAATACGAAGAGAGGTTAGGAAAGGTTACATATTATTTTTAGAAAATTTATAGAAAATAAAGGTACCCAAAATAATGAGTGGAGGGTAGTGCCACATCAAAATATGAACAGATGTTTCATGGGCACATATGACTTGCATCGCAAGGGTTCCAATGGATCCGATGGCCAAGGCCAGGGATAAGCTAAATAGGATTTTATTGGTGACTAATCCTCTTTTTAAATACTTATTTAAAGGAATTAATGCAATCAACCCAATGATAGTGATGATTGGTCCGCACCATCCTCTCCATAGTTGAGTTTCTAGCATAATATGACTCCATATTTCCTGAATTGGGAGTCTTGCGATAATACTGATGGTGAGAAGGCCGAATATAATTTTGTCTAAATGGATATACTTCTCTTTGAAAGATCCAGGGCGTATTAATTTATAGCTCGTATAAGCACTAGCTAAACCTGTAAATAACCATAGAAGGTTTTCACTGTGGAAAAAGGACATATTTATTAATTCATCTAGATTCTCTCTAGTTGGAAGTAAAATATAGGAGATGCCTACTAAGCATACCAATGTAGCAAAGTATATCGAGGTGAAATATCGAGCCGGTATCATTGGCCGGGACGGAGACAAATCATTTACTAAGTTATTAATTAGTTTTTCAGTTTTCATTCTTCACCTTCATTTTTTTTAAAGTAAAAATTGCTCTATGGATACCGGTTTTAATCGATGGAATAGAGCGATTTGTTATTTCTGAAATTTCCTCTCCTGAGTGTCCGTAGTGCTTGGACATAATAAGTAATTGCTGCTGATAAACAGGAAGTTTACTAAATAACTCCATCAGTTCCTGCTTAGAACTAAGTTGAGCTTCAATCGATGACTCGTTGGAAGCAATTTGATCTGTATCTAATTGATCTGAATATTGATGTTTTTTATTTGCTCTCAAATTGTCAATGATACAGTGCTTAGCAATGGTATAAAGCCAAGGACTTACCGAGTAGTCTGTGTCATAAGTATGTCTTTTATTGTGTATCTTAACTAAAATTTCTTGAAGGATTTCTTCTTTAACTTCATCTCTTAAATTATAGGAATACTGATTCGTATTGATAAACTTAGTTAGCAATATGCTCACTTCGGATAAAAATTCTTTATACGAATCTTTATCGCCGTTTAATGAGAGTATCAGCAGAAGCTTAAGTTTTGAGTTTATCTGGATCTCCTTTTTTTTGTACCTTCACTTATTATATACGGTGGAAGAGACAAGAAAGTTACAAGTTAATTAGAAACAAGTTAATTATCAATGTTATTAGTGAGTTGCAAAGTATAATCTTATTACTTCTTAAATTAATGAAACCTCTTCCGTGTCCAAAGTGTCTAAAACTTTTACGGCCGTTGGCGGATTTACACTTTTGAGACAATATACCTGGTCCTAAGCTCTTTAAATCATA
>JBFKKF010000036.1:0-10190 GCA_041631355.1 Bacteriovoracaceae bacterium
CCCTGGGCTTCATAGGTTCGCTCAACTTCCAAAGACTCTAGGTAGCCAGATTCATGTAATAGTTTTTCATATACACGACTTGGTTTTTCACCATTATTCATTAGAATTTGTGATTCCTGAATAAGTGTTACCAATGAGGCTAAGCCACTTTTAACTTTAGCGCTTAGCTTTAAAAATTTATATTTATCTAGATTATCGACAATTTCACAAATCATTTCCCATAGTGAAATTGATTGCTTAATTGCTTCATCTTCGATTTTTCTGAGTGTTCTAGCTCCAATCCCCCTAGTCGGCGTATTTATAATTCTGCTTATGGCCAGGGAGTCTTTCTCGTTAACTAAACATCTCAAGTAAGCCAACATATCTTTAATTTCTTTTCTTTCGTAAAACTTTATACCGGCAACAACTCTGTATGAAGTATTCGATCGTCTCAGTGCATCCTCAATCAACCTTGATTGAGCATTAGTTCTATAAAATACAGCAACTTCATTCGGGTTAATTCCCGCTTGAATTAGATCTAGTATCTCATCAGCGATATATTGTGCTTCCGTTTTATCATCGGGACACTCAATAATATTAATCGACTCTCCCTCCTCATTAGAGGTCCACATTTTCTTCCCTTTACGCTGAATATTTTTAGAAATTACACAGGATGCGGCATCAATTATATTTTTACTCGAACGGTAGTTTTGCTCCAGTTTGATAAGTTCAGCTTCGGGAAATATTTTTTCGAAATCTAAAATATTTCTAATGTCCGCTCCTCTCCATGAGTATATCGATTGATCCTCATCACCTACGACACAGATATTTTTTCTATATTCCGCCAAAAGCTTAACTAGCCTAAACTGTGCTCTATTTGTATCTTGATACTCATCAACTAAAAGATAATGAAACCTTTTTTGATATCTTTCTAATACCTCTGGAAATTGTTCAAATAGTTGAAGGACGCCAGTGATTAGACTTCCAAAGTCTACAGCATTTGATTTGTGAAGTTCAGCTTCATATTCCTGAAAGAAACTATAAAATAATTCATCCTTATCAATCTCATCCAATGTTTCATCATCTGTACAGCTTAAATAAAAACCAAGGTTTTTAATACTATCAATATAATGTTGCACCTCGTTCGGATGAATTTCGTTTGTTTTAATTCCACGCCTACCTAAAATTGCTTTGATAATACTTTTAGATTCGCTGGTATCATAGATCGTAAAACTACGACTTAATCCCAAGTACTGAGCTTCATTTCTTAAAACCCTTGCGCAAAAGGAGTGGAAGGTTGTCACCTGAATTGCTCCGAAATCTATATCATTACCGGCCGCTATTCTCTCTCTCATCTCTCTAGCAGCTTTATTTGAAAATGTAACAGCAAGAATTCTAAATGGACTTACATTTTGCTCATTCAATAAATACTCGATTCGAGAAACGAGTGTTCTTGTTTTACCCGATCCCGCACCGGCTAAAATCATGACAGGTCCTGCCGTATTCACAACTGCTTTTCTTTGAGACTTATTTAAGTGAGAAAGATCCATATTATTCCACCGTGACGGACTTAGCTAGGTTTCTTGGCTTATCAATATCTGTTCCCTTGAATTTGGCAATATGATAGCTGAGTAATTGCAGTACCACGTTGATTACAAGTGGTCTTAATTTTTCAACTCCATTGAAATTTAGCCCAATAAAGTAATCCGAAATATCTTCTAGTTCTGAATTTCCTTCTTCTCCAATGATCACCATGACTCCCCGACGAGCTTTTACTTCTTGAGCATTTGAAAAAGTTTTTTGATATAAGTCAGGAGTAACAATAGCAACATTAACTAATTGTTCATCAAAGAGGGCTATTGGACCATGTTTGAGTTCACCTGCGGCATAACCTTCAGCGTGTACATATGCAATTTCTTTTAACTTCAATGCACCTTCAAGAGCAATCGGAAACTCCTCCCCTCTCCCGGTGAAGATAAAGCCTTTATAATTATAAATTTCCTTTGCAATATTTTGAATCAACTCTTCTTTGTGCAAAACCTCGTAAATCGCATTGGCAGTATTATGAAGTTCTTCTTTTGTTTCTTCTGATTCAAATTTCCCATTAAGTGTCTGTGATAATAAATAACCAACTACTGCCATCTGGGTAAAGGCTTTGGTACTAGCAACACCAATTTCAGCACCTGCATGAATTAACAGGTTTTCGTCGCAGTTACGATATAAAGTTGATCCCTCAACGTTGACTATAGAATACGTTTGAAGACCATTTTCTTTGCATAATTCCTGACAGGCCAAAGTATCTGCTGTTTCTCCTGACTGAGATATAAAAAGTCCCGCTTCATCTTTACCAAACATTTGATTGCGGTAGCGAAACTCACTGGCATAATCAACTAGCACCCTAATATTATTATGCTTTTCCAAAAAGTTTTTGATCACCATTCCCGCATGCAACGCAGTTCCGCAAGCCGTCAGGTTTATTAGTCGTGGTTTGTTTTTTACAATATTATTAAGAGCTCGACTTCCCTCTGCGGTTTTATATCTGGTGTACAATGTATTTAGTAGCTCAGGTTGCTCAAAAATCTCTTTAAGCATAAAGTGCTCATATGTCCCCTTTTGAGCTACATCCAGTGTTAATTCTTTTTCTTGAAGTTTATAGTTATTCGATTGCTTACCTTCAATATCGTAGAACTCAATTGGCTGTACCTTATTATCTGCGCTACAAACACAAAGGATTTCATCACCAGGAAAAAATATTTTATTAGCAAATCCAATCAATGCATATGGATCAGATGACACAAATACAGCTCCTGTCTCAGAACTATGGCCACATACCAGCGGAGCTGCTCGTTTAATGGCATAAAGATGTTGAGATTCTTTGTGCATAATTACAAAGGCCGAGTTTCCTTCAATACACTTGAACGCATTAAGAATCGCTTGTTTCACATCATTACACTTTTTAAATTCATCAGTTAATTTAACCAGGAATGTTTCAGAGTCAGTTTGTGAGATAAATTTATAATCTAACCCTTTTAACTGATCTCTTAGAGCATTAGCATTCTCGATAATCCCATTATGAACGATAGAAAACTGCTCATTGCCGTGGGGGTGAGCATTTAAGTCATTAACAGCACCATGTGTGGCCCATCTGGTATGACCTATTCCAATCCCGGAAGTGGGTTTTAGCTTTTCAACTTCATTTTTTAAGTTTTCTAGCTTTCCTTCTTTTTTAATTATTTTTAGCTCACCCATTTCTTGGTAGCTAAATCCAGCAGAGTCATAACCTCTGTATTCTAACCTAGAAAGTCCTTCAAGTACTGGAGTTGATGCCACAGAGTTACCGCTATAACCAACGATTCCACACATAATTACCTCACATTTTTACCAAGGAACAATAACATTTCTTTACAGGAATTGACAGTTAAAGGTTTTTGTCGCAGCGCCCTACTTCTTGTTTTTTAAAAACTTCTTTGCAGCGCCTTCTTTAGTGATTTGTCTTTGACGAGCAATGGCAAAGGCATCATCTGGAACGTCTTTATTAATAGTTGAGCCAGAACCGATGAAAACCCTACTACCTAGATTAACAGGAGCTATCATCTGGCAATCACTACCAATAAACGAGTCACTCCCAATAACTGTTTTATGCTTATTTGCTCCGTCATAATTACATGTAATAAAGCCGCAACCTATATTGGTGCGCTCACCAATATCTGCATCACCGACGTAGCTTAAATGTGATACCTTAACCCCATCACTAAGTTTAACTTTTTTGGTTTCAACAAAATTTCCAATCTTGCACTGATAGCCTAAAATAGAGCCAGGTCTGAGATGGGCCATAGGTCCAATGACTGAGGCCTTGCCAATAGTTGAGCTTTCTATATATGAATTCGACTTGACTAAAACTTCCTCTTCCAAATGTGAGTCCACAATAGTTGATCCACTTTCAATTGTAACTCCGTGACCAACTCTTGTTTCTCCCTTAAGTGTAACATTAGGGTAAATAACAGAACGCGACTGCACTTCTACTTCGTCATCAATATATACAGCATCAGAATTAATAAAGATTACTCCACTTAACTGTAGTGATCTAATTTTTCTAAGACACAACTCTTTAGAGGTAAGCTCGAGTTGAACAAGGTTATTAACCCCACAAAACTGAGTTCCATCTTCAAAACAAATAGTTTCAACAGCATAATCTAGTTGAAATAAGTCTGTAAGATAAAATTCTGAGGAGTTATTATTATTCGATAAGTTGTTTATATACTCTCGAATATGTTTTGTTTTGAAAATGTACACACCAGAGTTTACCTCTGTTATTTTCTTTTCACTATCTGTAGCATCTTTTTCTTCTACAATCTTAAAACCCTGACCTTCACCAGTAACGATCCTTCCATATCCCCTTGGATTGTCAGTTATAAAACTCGCACAGACGGCGGATAAGTTTTCAGTTTTTAGATGATTTAGAAGCTTCTCAAAAACATACGCATTAATTAGAGGTGTATCAGCACAAGAAACAAGGGTATACTCATTATCCCAAGCAGTGGGACAAGAATCAAAGTAGCACTTTAGAGCATGTCCTGTTCCCAGCTGCTGGTCTTGGACAACAAAAGAAAGTTGCTTGTCTTGATATGTACTTTCCAAGTATCCTTGTACGTCCTCTTTTTTGTGACCTACTACAAAATCAAGACTACTCTTTAGGGCTAAGTTTGTTGAAAATTCAAAGATACCCTTTATAGCATAATCTACTAACTTCTTACCATTCAGAGGGCATAAAGGCTTAGCAATATCTAGCTTAAGTCTAGTCCCCTGACCTGCCGCCAAGATTACCATATTAATACTGTCAGACATCTCCACAACCCCTATTTAACGGTAATTAACCGTTTTAAGTACCTAATAGGACTAATCATATCAAATATTTTTTTTATATGAAACATATTATTCTCCCTTGTTTCTACTAATTCTTTATTTTTTTCTTAAAGATTAGGTTTATTTTTCCCGATCTGTATTAAGCAAATGGAACTGCAAATTTTGTTCAAATTATAATCTGGAGGAACACGTTATGGTTACAAATTATGAGGGTGAGAATATTGAGTTTAAAGAAGTACTCCCTCTGTTGCCAATAAGAGATCTCGTTGTCTATCCATTTATGATACTACCTTTGTACGTTGGAAGAGAGTCTTCCATTAAGGCAGTGGAAGAATCTATAAATAACACAGACAGACTCATTTTACTTGCAAGCCAAAAAGACATTCAGGCAGAGAGTCCACGTCCCGATGAAATTTATAATCTGGGTACAGTGGCAATGATTATGAGAATGAGAAAGCTCCCTGATGGTAGACTAAAGATTTTAGTTCAAGGATTAGCTAAGGCAAAAATTAAAAGCTTTGAATCATCTGAAGATTTTTTTCAAGTTAAGGTTGAGAAAATTGAAAAGCCAGAGGTGACTGAAACTCCAGAGGTTACGGAAGCTCTAATGAGGAATGTTCGTAATAACCTAGAGCAGGTTATTAATAAAGGGAAAGTTTTATCTCCTGATATACTTATGATTTTAGAAGACATTCATAATCCTAGTAGGCTTGCAGACCTAGTTGCCTCAAACTTAAATTTAAAAGTTCAACAGGCACAAGATATACTGGAAACAATTCACCCAATTGAAAGATTACAAAAGATTAATGATATTCTTCTGAGTGAACTTAAAATACTAGATTACCAAAATCAAATTAAGTCTTCGACTAATGATGAAATTTCTAAGACACAAAAAGAATACTTCTTGCGTGAGCAAATTAAACAAATGAAAAATGAGCTTGGAGAAGATCCCGTTCAAGATGAATTTGGAGAAATTAGAAAGAAGATACAAGATAAAAAAATGACCCAAGAGGTTGAAAGCGAATGCTTAAAACAATTAACAAGACTCGAAAGAATGCATCCTGACTCCTCTGAGTCTAGTATCCTGCGAACCTACCTAGAATGGATGACTGATATACCGTGGACAGAGAATTCTCAGGAGATTACTGACCTTGAGCATGCAATGAAAGTACTTAATCAAGACCATTTTGATCTAAGTAAAATTAAGGAACGTATTTTAGAACATCTTGCTGTGCGAGCTCTTAAAGGTGGAAAAGTCAAAGGTCCAATTTTATGTTTTGCTGGACCTCCGGGTGTAGGGAAAACATCACTTGGAAAGTCTATTGCAAAAGCAACAGGTCGAGAATTTGTACGAATTTCCCTTGGTGGAGTAAAAGACGAATCTGAAATCAGAGGACATAGAAGAACATATGTTGGGGCAATGCCAGGTCGATTCATTCAAGCAATGAAGCAGGCAAAAACCAATAACCCTGTTATTATGTTGGATGAAGTAGATAAACTTGGTTCTGACTATAAGGGTGACCCTTCCAGTGCTCTACTTGAGGTTCTAGACCCTGAACAAAACTCAAGCTTTAGAGATCATTACTTAAATGTTCCCTATGACCTTTCCAATGTAATGTTTGTTGCAACTGCCAACGTCTTAGAGAATATTCCAGGACCACTACGCGATAGAATGGAAATTATAAACCTTAGTGGCTATACGCAAGAAGAAAAATTAGAGATATCTAGACAATATTTAATACCGAAGCAAATGGATGAAAATGGAATAGATGATAATCATATTGAATTCCACGATGAAGGTGTTATTAGTGTTATAGATGGTTTCACAAGAGAGGCAGGGCTAAGAAATCTTGAAAGGCAAATTGGTTCGCTCTGTAGAAAAGTTGCCAAGAAAATAGCAGTTGGTAAATCAAATAAAACTCATATCTTATCTGATACAGTAGAGGAACTACTTGGTCCAGCTCTGTATACAAAAGAAGATGGTAAAGAATATGATGAGGTCGGGGTTGCAACAGGCCTAGCTTGGACTGCAGCAGGTGGAGAAATTCTCTTTATCGAAGCAACGAAAATGCGCGGAAAGGGCATCACCCTAACTGGCCAACTTGGAGAAGTCATGAAAGAGTCGGCTCAAGCAGCTTTTGGGTATATACGAAGCCATGCCCAACAACTTGGCATAGATGAAGACATGTTTGATACCAATGAGATTCACATTCACCTTCCTGCCGGGGCAATTCCAAAAGATGGGCCAAGTGCAGGAATTACACTTGCAACTACAATTGTATCACTCTTAACCGGTACTCTTGTAAGCAAAGATATAGCCATGACAGGTGAAATTACACTAACCGGAAAAGTATTACCTGTTGGCGGCGTTAAAGAAAAAGCACTTGCGGCCATGAGAATGGGAATTGAGACGGTTATTATTCCTTGGAAAAACCAAAAAGACTTAGTTGATATTCCTGAGCACTTTAGGAAAAAGATCAACTTTATACCTGTGAAAAATGTTTCCGAAGTATTAGAGATCGCAATACTTGACTGGGAACCTCACATTAAGAATGCCATGAAGACTAAGAAACTTCACAAACAAAAGCCTAAGACTAGCAATATTGCTGCATAATCAAAAAAGGGTGAATAATGATTCACCCTTTTTTATTTCATTACTTTAAATAATTCGATACAATATTTTTATTATAAAAAGGAATTTGCATGAATGCAGATAATAGTCAGTTTCGTATTTTAATTGTAGATGACTCTGATTTTTCAAGAAACAATATTTCAGAAATGCTCTCCTCTGAGGAGTATAATGTTATTGGAGAAGCTGCAAGTGCGAAAGAAGCAACAAATATATTAAAAGATAGAGCCGCACATCTAGCCATTATCGATGTTGTCATGCCTGAAGTCAGTGGTATTGAGTTAGCAGAATACATTACTGATAACTATACTGATACTTATATCATTATGATCTCATCTCTAGGTCAAGAAAGTATTGTTATTGACTCCATTTCTGCTGGCGCAAGTGATTTTCTTCAGAAACCATTCAATAAAGAAGTTCTCTTAACATCTGTAAAAAAGATTTTAAGCAATGTTGAAGGAGATACAAAATGACAATATATACCCAAAATATTAGTAAGAATATTACCAACGGAGAGCTCTCAGATTATATTCACTCCTGCTTCATTCCAGAGTTGAATATATACAATCAAGCTTTCTTATTACTTGACTACCCTTTACTCAAAACCAGTAAGGTTCATCAAAACACTAAATTTGAAATACCTATTACTTTTTTTATTAGTGGAGAATACGAAGGAACTTGCTTTTGCCTATTAGATACTTACAATAAAGACTTATCCATACAAAACCAAACTCTATTAAACTCCCTTTTTGCAGAGAGCATGAATATTTTATTGGGAAAAATGATTACCAAATTAGACAATGATTTCAATATTAGCACTCTTATTTCAGCACCGAGCAAACGCGAAATAAAAATTAATGATCTTGAAAATTTACAGCACGCAGGTTCAACTTTTTCTATTGGATATAAATTAATGTTTATGAATGAAGAATTTGATTGTCGCATTATTTTAAATATGAACTCTAAAAAAACTTTTGAGGTATAACTATGATTGGTTTTCTATTTAAATCATCTATTGCATTTATAGTCAGTTTTATTATTCTATCGTTTAAAGTTAATAACAAACCCGTTTTTTATTATATCTCAGACCTAACCGGTCCAGTTGGAGTTGAAGTACAAAATTCACTAACCAAAAGCATGAAAAGAAGCATCAACAAGTCCAAAGACTTAGGAAAAAACCTATTTAAAAATGCTGATCCTAAAATTATAAATGATCAAATTACAAGTGGACAAAGTTCTCAAAACTCTAGTAAGAAGGGTATGAACCATCTAATTTTAGAAGATATTAGGCGTGATGAAGTTGAAAAGTTAGATAAGTTAATTAATAAAAACTAATCACGGCTCTTATTTTTAAGAGTGTCCAATAATGCAAAATCAAAAAATAGAGAGTTGCTCTCACTGTAATGAAAAGATCATCACTCCTATTTTATCTCCCCGAAACCCAAATTTAAAGTTCTGTTGCCATGGATGCTGTAATGTCTATGAGATTTTAGAAGAAAATAATTTAGAGGATTACTATAAATATAGAGATACCTCTCAAACTAGCTCTGTCAGATTATCAAATCAAAAATTCAAATATATTGATGATCAAAAATTTGAAGTTCAATATGTAAAAGTCATTGGTGATCAGAAAATAATGAAATTCTACCTTGAAGGAGTTCATTGCCTGGCCTGTTTATGGCTACTAGAAAAACTTCCACTACTATCAAAAGAAATTTATGCTTCAGAGTTGGATATGGGAAAATCTGTACTCAAGATAACTTTAGCTAAAGAAGCAAAGTTTTCACAAGTTGCAAAACTAATAGAAAGTCTTGGGTATCCCCCTCATCCCATCTCAGATGATATGAATACTGAAAAGTTAAAACGAAAAGAAGACCACCAGGACCTTATTCGCATTGTAATTTCATTTTTCTGTGCTGGAAATATAATGCTAATGGCCTTCTCAATATATGCGGGCGCCACCAATATTATTAAGACCTACTTCGACTATATTAGTGCTATTTTGTTTTTACCTATCTGTCTGTATTCAGCAATTCCTTTCTATAAAAGTGCGCTTGGATCACTTAAGACTAAAACCATTTCAATCGATATTCCTATAGTTATCGCCCTAATAGGGGGAAGCCTATGGAGTTACTATAATACCCTGAGGAGTAACGAGCATATATACTTTGATACCTTGGCCATTCTCGTTTTCCTTCTTCTAACAACTAGGTTTATATTGAAAAAAACTCAACAGAAAGGACTCGCCGCTTCTGAAATAACCAATTTTTTTACAAATATTGCAACAACCAAAATCGAAGATGGAAAAGAGATCGAGATCCATGCTAGATACCTAGATATTGATGACACCATTAAAGTACACCCTGGAGAAACTATTCCCTGTGATGGTGTGATTAAAAACGGAAATACCTCTCTAAATACTTCATTGCTAACTGGAGAGGTCATACCACAAACTGTTAAAGTTGGTGATACAGTATATTCTGGGACTACAAACCTAGAAAGTGACATCATAATCACAGTTAAAAAAGATTATAAGCATTCTAAGCTCGGAAAGATCCTAGAAGATGTCGAGAGAGGATGGAAACAAAAATCAAAGATCATCACTAAAACTGATAATATTGCAAAGAAATTTCTTCTGATTGTTCTAGGTATTTCAATACTCACTTTTTTATACTTTACCCTAGTGGCGGGACTTCTGAAGCGTTAAGAAATTTAAACG
>JBFKKF010000037.1:0-10119 GCA_041631355.1 Bacteriovoracaceae bacterium
CTTCTCATCACCCCATAAACAAATAAGGCAGGTAAGGATAACCGTTACCTGCCTCTAAACTATTTATAATATCTTAATTCTTATTGCTTTGTATTGGCAAGATTTCTAGATTCCATAACTGGAGTAAAGATAGTAAATCCTGCAAAGATTACATTTGGATCTTTAATAAGTGGTCTATTATTATCCCAAATATCTCTCCAGTACTTATTAACCCCATAAACATCTGTTGAGATTGTACCTAGAGTATCTCCACGCTTAATAAGGTATGGGTTTCCAGAAGGATTCCAAACAAATTTTTCTGCTGGGACTTGGTACTTTAAGCTCATTCCTTCAGTTATTACAAAAGATGAACCAACTGTATCCGCATTCCACTTTGCAAGATCTCTCCATTTTGCGTAATCACCATAAATTTTAAACGCAATTAACATTAATGTTTCGTTCTTTGCTACTACGTGAGATCCCATTTCTCCAGAGTCGGCAATTTGAACTGGTGCCGCTGCTGGCATCTCATTCATCTCATTAGGCTGTTGCATAGATTCATCTTGCGCAACATCTCTTTGTTCACTTGCTTCTTCTCGTGGACTCTCTTCCGCTAAATCTTCAAAGCCATCATCAGAGAACTCATCTGCAAACTCATCTGCGAATTCATCACTTTCGGCCATTTCTGTACCGACATCATCTCCTTCAACTGCATTTTCAGACTTTGAACCCGAACATGCAACGAAGCTTAAAATTAAGAATAAAGATAATAAAACTTTCATACTAAAACTCCTATTTTCATAAGTTCTAGTTCTATATCGGTTTAATTATCTGCTATCTTAATTTTTTTTAGTAGTGGAAAAACATTTCCTGTTGGTCAATTGAATCATAGATTCTTTGAACTAACTTATCAAAGTGTTCTTCATTGTCCAGGAAGTCTAGGTCGTCTGTTTCGACAATTAGTGATTTGCCTAGGTCGTAATTATCAAACCATTCATTATAGTACCCGTTTAACTTTGTCAGGTAATCTACCGGGATTGCCTGCTCATAATCTCTTCCTCTGAGCTTGATTCTTTCCAGCAGTTTCGGTACAGAACGCTTTAGGAAGATCATAAGAGTTGGGCTGTTTAAGTAGCTAATCATCGACTCATAAAGGGTACAATATGTTTCATAGTCTCTTCTATCAAGATCACCTTGTTCAAATAGAGCACGGGCAAAAATATTTGCATCCTCATAAATAGAACGATCTTGAATCGCCGAAGCTTGCCCATTTTCAATAATTTTATGTGTGTTAAACCTATGATTTAAAAAATATACTTGTAGTGGAAAACTCCATCTTGCCATATTGTCATAGAAGTCTCCAAGATATGGATTATCTTGTACTGATTCAAAGTGTGGTTTCCAACCAAGTCTTTCAGAAAGCTTTCTCGTCAATGTTGTTTTACCTGATCCAATATTTCCTGCAACAACAACAAACATTTTATTGTCACCACTAGATAGCTGATTATATGCCTCTAAGGTCATTGTCTCCCCCTACATCTTGTATATAGTTTCAGTATCAAAAACCAAGCTAAAGAGTCAATTACCAAAAAGTGCTATTTCCTGACATTAAGAGATTTAAGCTAGTTTACCTATTGCGTTGCTTTAGCTAAGATATCTTCTATGATAGGCAAAATATTGAAAACTCATTTAAATACATTCTGTTTACTGCTCAGTTTTCTTCACTGCCCTGTTGCAATTTCTCAATCTATTATTGAGGATATTAATACTCAGGGTGTACTCGCCGATAGCTCTCAACGCTTCACCGAAACAATCAATATTATCTCGCGAAATGGTAAAATATTTATCATCTCCAACTCAAACCAATCATTGAGCAAGGGAGACTTTATTACCATCTCTATTAAAGATGGTGACCCTATCGCAAGGGCCCTGGTCGCAAAAAATCACGATGGTAAAACTGGGATAAAAATTTTGAAGGTATATTCTTTAAAAAGATGGGGACAATTAAGAAAGTCAATGGATGTCGACATTGTTAAAGGTGATGACTCTTTTTTATTTAAGCCGAAAACTCCTGAAAAATCTTCTGATGAAGAAGTTGTAAAAATCGAATCCGAAGAAGACTTATTTAATGAAAAAGCACTTTTAGAAGAGGATCTTGGTGATTTTTATAAAGATAATCGATTAATAAAACCCGACAATATAGTAAGCGCAGGCTGGGATCAGTTTGCCTTCACAAGTAAAATCAATGACGATCGAATAGTAGAAAATCAGTGGAATTTTTCGTGGTCCTTTCAATTTCATGATAATTACTGGGTAGAAGGTCTCTATGGAAGAACACAAATTGATGGATTTCCTGCAAATGGGACCCAAACTATTATCAACAATTATACCTTGCGATTGAAATATACCTTTAAGGCCCCTCTTTATTCTTATTTTCTTCCTTATATTGGTGTTCAATCATACCAAGTCTCATCCCCTAACGCTGGGTTTGCTCAAGATGATACAGATGAAGCACGAGAGCTAGCAGCGCTGGAGGTCGAAGCTATTAATGAATTATCATTTACACAGCCAGTGATTGGAGTTACATTTCTCAAACGACTGGTACCTGGCTGGTTTTTTAAAGCTGATATCGGTTCAGATATTCTTAGTATAGGTTTTGCAATTGAGTTTTAAATTATTACCCATTTTATTAATATTTATCTCCTGTGGTGTTAAAACAAGACCGGTTGCACCTGACAAGTCAAACCTGCCCTCAATTCAAAGCAAATATATAAAGACCTATAAGTTAAATAAAAAACAAACTACTCAAGATAAAAGAAAAAAATGAGCCTCATACTCGCTACTGGATCAAATATTTCAAATCCTGTAGAAAATCTCAAGAGCGCAAGAGATCTTTTAAAAAGCGAATTTAACTTTATTGCTGAAAGTCAGATATATACTTCAAAGGCCATCGAGTACACAAATCAGCCTGATTTCTTTAATCAGATGCTAGAGTTTAAACTTCCAAGTTCCTCGCCAGATGAAGTCCTAGAGCAAGTGTTCAGTATTGAAAAAGAGCTCGGTCGTGTGCGTAATATTTCCAAAGGCCCGAGAACAATTGATATTGATATTATTTTCTGGGGACTAGATAATTTCACTTCCCCTAAAGTTACCATCCCACATCCTGCATGGAATCAAAGAAGTTTTGTAGTTCTCCCCTTAAAGGAATTGCCCTTCTTCCAAACTTTAAAAAATCATTTTATAATTCCTACAGAATTTACCAATTCAGCTAAACCCATTTAACCTCAAAGGATTATGATTATGGACTTTTCTCTTACCCCTGAACAACAGGAAATGTACGATATCGCAAAAAAATTTGCTCATAATGAAATGATACCTAAAGCCGCTGAGTATGATCACTCGGGAACCTTCCCAACAGAAATTATTCAAAAAGCTTGGGAGCTTGGATTTGTTAATACTTGTATTCCCACTGAGTACGGTGGAAATGGATTAACACTTCTAGATGCTGTTACTATCGGTGAAGCCCTTGCCTATGGTTGTATGGGAATGCATACATCAATTATGTGTAATGACCTTGCTCTTACTCCAATTGTAGTGGGTGGAACGCACGAACAAAAAGAGAAATTCCTTAAACCCTTCACTGAAAAACCATTATTGGCTTCATTTTGTTTAACTGAGCCTGGCAATGGCTCAGATGCTGCGGGTATTCAAACAACAATTAAAGACGGTGGAGACCATTGGATTCTTAATGGTGAAAAGATGTGGATCACTAATGCCGGCCATGCATCTTTATTTGTTGTCTATTGTACAACAGATCCAAAACTTCGCCATAAGGGAATTTCAGCTTTAGTTGTGCCCTCTGACTTAGAAGGTATTGAGGTTGGAAAGAAAGAAGAAAAAATGGGTCAAAACTGTTCTGATACTCGTGGGATAAGATTTGAAAACGTGAAGGTTCCTAAGGAAAATCTACTAGGAGATCCTGGTGACGGCTGGAAAATCGCGATGAAAACACTTGATCACTCAAGACCACTAGTTTCATCAATCGCTTTAGGAGGTTCACAACGAGCTCTTGATTGTGCAGCCCAATATGCACAAGAGCGAAAACAATTTGGAGTTGAGATAGCAAAGCATCAGGCCATTCAATTTATGATTGCTGATATGGCGCAAAAGGTTGAAGCTTCGAGATTACTTATACAAAAGGCAGCGTGGCTTGCAGATCAAGGAAAAAGTAATACACTAACTGCATCAACAGCTAAGGCCTTTGCAGCGGATTCATGTATGCAAATCACAACCGATGCTGTACAAATATATGGCGGTTATGGTTACTCAAAAGAGTATCCCGTTGAAAAACTAATGAGGGATGCCAAATTAATTCAAATTTACGAGGGAACCAGCCAAATTCAAAGATTAGTAATAGCAAGGGAAGTGCTTGGAAGATAAATTTTTTCAATTAAGGAGTATTAAATGAACATTTTTGTTTGTGTTAAACAAGTTCCAGATACGGAAACAAAAGTTCAACCAAATGGTGACGGATCATTTATTGAAACTAGTTCAATTAAGTGGATTATGAACCCATACGATGAATTTGCTGTAGAGCAGGCTTTATTAGTGAAAGCTGCAAATGCTGGTTCAACCGTAACCGTTGTTAGAGTTGGTGGTGTCAAAGACACTGAAGCTTTAAGAACAGCAATGGCCATGGGTGCAGACGATGCAATTTTAGTAGAAGCTGAGGATAACTTAGATTCTTACTCAATTGCTAAAGCGCTTAAAGGTGCAATCGATAAATCAGGCAAAACGCCTGATCTAGTACTTTGTGGAAAGCAAGCAATCGATGATGACTGTCTACAAGTTCCTCAAATTTTAGCAACAATGATGGACCTACCTTCAGTAACTGTTATCGTTGGCTTTGAACAAAACGGCGAGACTGTTTCAGTAAAAAGAGAAGTTGAAGGTGGAGCTTTAGAGATTTATGAACTAAATACACCTTGTGTGCTAGCAACTAATAAGGGAATCAATACACCAAGATATGCTTCCCTACCTGGTATTATGAAAGCGAAAAGAAAGCCAATGCAACAACTAAGTCTTGCTGATGTTGGTGTTTCTGCTGACGACAGAAGAGTTGTTTACTCTGACTTCCAGCTTCCTCCAGAGAAGCCACCAGGAAAGAAATTTGATGCTATGGATGAAGCGCAACAAGCAAGCGTTGTTGCTGAAGTTGTTGGGCTTTTAAGAACTGAAGCAAAAGTTATTTAAGATAAGGATAAAATATTATGGCAAATGTATTAGTATTTTCTGAAACAAATAAAGGTGCTGTTAAGCCGGTTACTCTAGAAATTCTGGGGAAACTTGCGGGGCAAAATGCTGAGGTTGCAATTATTGGCGATCTTGGTGATGACCAAGTAAAAGTTTTAGCAGAGCACGGTGCTGCTAAAGTACACAGGCTTAAAGGTGATAACTTAGATAATTACTCCCCTGAAGGTTATGCAAATGCCCTTCACGGATTTATTTCTAGTGGAAACTATGATTATGTACTAGCTGGTGCTACTAGCTTAGCAAAGGATATGGTTCCTAGACTCGCAACAAAATTTGATGCCGGTATGGCATCAGACTGTGTAAACTTCATTTTTGAAGGTGATACTTTCAATGGTACAAGACCACTATTTGCTGGTAAATGCCTAGCAAAAGTAAATCTTCAAGGACCGAAGCCACATTTTGTAACCGTAAGACCAAATGCCCTAGGACTTCCTGAATCAACTACTGCGGCAGCAGGAGATGCAAGTGACGCATCTGTTGAAGCGGGACAAATCAGAGCGGCTATCAAAGAGATCATCGCCTCTGCTTCTGAGAAAGTTGATCTAACAGAAGCAAATATTATCATCTCTGGTGGTAGGGCCATGAAGAACTCTGAGAACTTTAAGATCCTTAATGAGATGGCAGATGTGGTTGGTGCTACCGTGGGTGCATCAAGAGCCGCTGTTGACTCGGGATACGCTTCACCAGATATGCAGGTTGGCCAAACAGGTAAAACTGTTTCACCTTCACTTTATATTGCTTGCGGTATCTCAGGTGCAATTCAACACTTAGCAGGGATGAGAACATCAAAGGTTATTGTTGCTATCAACACTGACCCAGATGCTCCAATCTTTACTAAAGCAGACTATGGAATTGTTGGGGATTTATTCAAGATAGTACCAATAATGACTGAAGAGTTTAAAAAAGTTCTTTAATTTAGAGACATATGGGCCAGGTTTATCCTGGCCTTTTTTATTTTATGAAACAAAAGATTTTAGGATTTATCGGTTATTTAATTATAAGAATTTTCGGAATGACTTTTCGCTACCATCTTCACTTTAAGTCTGATGAGGATCGCAACTATTTCTTTACTTGCTTCAAAGATAAAAAGCCCAACCCTGAATCAAGATATTTACTCGCCTTTTTCCACCAAGATGAACTTTGTCTGATGAACTATTTTCGCAACAGAAATATGTCAGTTCTAATCTCTATTTCTAAAGATGGTGAAATTATGAACACCACTGCAAAATGGCTCGGGTATATTCCTGTTAGAGGATCTTCATCTAAGAAAGCCGTTGCTGGCTTGATTGCTGCCATGAAAAAAGTTAAACAGGGTTACAAAATGGCCTTTGCTGTCGATGGCCCGAGGGGACCAATTTACAAAGTTAAAGACGGCATCACTGCTATCGCTGCCAAGACTGAAACAAAAATAATACCCGTATGGGCAAAGGCAAGTCGAGTTAAATTCTTTGAAAAGGCTTGGAATAAATCAAAATTCCCGCTACCTTTTTCTCGTATCGATATTTATTTTGCACCGGCAAAAATCTATTCAACTGAAGAGCTAGAAAATGCTCTACTAGAACTTAAAAACAATAATTCATGACTTAACTCCAGCGTCTTCTAAAATTAATGACTCTTCTATTTCGATATGGCTCTCTTTCCAACACGCTCTGGATTCTACTCAGCCCTAGCATGTGGATTTGTTTTAGCAAAGTGAATGTTATGAATATCTTTCTAATACAGATATTCACTCCATTTTTTTATTTACAAACACCCAGGTTTCTCAATTGTTTGTATCGGTTACTAACCTCTGCCTCTGCTTTCGCTGGCTCAGCATCGATATCAGTTATTATTGACATCACTATCGATACTTCTTCCTTAATGTGATTATCAGGGTAAAATATGGACGGTGGTCCTGACATTGTTAACTTCCTTTCTTTTACTCTATAATTATCTTGTGCTGAATAAATTTCCTGAGTTTGAATTTCATTATTATCATCTATGTAATAAGCTAAAAGACTACATTTTTTGTAATCCGAAGGTATATATTTTTCAACGAACTCTGAGTAACGCATTAACCGTCCCTTGATAAAACTTGGTAATGCACTTTCCTTTAATGAATTCGCTTCAGTAAAGTAAACGCTACCATTTGGCTCAGGGAACACAATGGACGATGGGGTTAACTGAATGGTTCCCTGTTGACTAAATTTGTGATGAATATTTTCTTCTAACTGCTCATGTACCATAACATAATAGCCTGAGTCGGTATTACTAAGCATTCCATTTTTAAAGTGCGCTTGAAAGTAAAAGCGTTCATCTGGCCATGCATAGTCTCCTGAATCTTGACACGTAATTTCACACGGACGTGGCAACTCATCTGAATTAAACTCTGTATTCGAATAAGAGTAAATTGAGCTTAACAGTACTAGTCCCATTAAAAGTATTTTCATTTCCTCTCCATATTTAAATCAAATGGTTTTATTTCAAACCTTGTTTATATTTTCTTTGTCTTTTTATTCTTCTCGTCGAAAAAGACTCCTTTCTCTACCAAGTTTTTTTTTACTCATTAAGTCTGAGCCTTTTCGCTCAAGCTATTTGTTAAAACCTAGTGCTTTTAGAGTGAGCTAGTTACTCTTCCAGTGATTTCTACTCCTTTATCAAACGCTTTATTTGACAATTCATCCAATCCATCGGGGAGTTGGACACTAAAAAGTTCATTTTCTAAAAAGGCATCATACTCTATTCTACGCACACTATCTGGGATGTGAATGTATTCTAGTAAATTATTAGCTAAAGCTTCAGCTCCAATACGGGTAATACCATCTGGTAGTTCGATCTCTCGAATCTGATTATACCTAAAAGTAGCTGCGTGTAATTGCGTTATATTTTTATGCAGCCTGACACTTGTTAGTTGGTTCATCGCAAAAGCCCATTTCCCAATTCTGCGAACACTGCTTGGTATTTGTATTTCTGTTAGTTGGTTATATTGAAATGCACTCTCTCCGATATCGATAACACTATCGGGTATGGATACACTTTTGATTTTTTTGCCTCTAAATGTGAATCCCATAATTCCCTTGATGCCGTAAGGTATTTTGACATTACTTATAGTTTCCTCGCAGAAATAATCTGTAATCCAGTAAGAATCAGGACTAATTTCGAAGCACTCAAGAGGTGTCTCTGATATACTAAGATTATTTTCGACTGAAAAGGAAGCTAGTGGTGATATTAAAGCTAATAAAGTTAACCCTGTGATAAGATTTTTCATAACTGTTCCTCCGAGCACTTGTTCAAATTTTTAATGGTTTTATTTCAAACCTTGTTTATTTTTACTTTGTCTTTTTATTCTTTTGATCGAAAAAGATATCTTTCTCGACCAAGTTTATTTTTCATTCATTAATTCTGAGCTTTTTCGCTCAAGTTACTTATTAAAACCTAGTGTTTTTTACATGAAATATGTGTAACAGAACCGGCATCTGCAACACTCTCAAAAACACATGGAGAGTTACTATTTTCAACTTGCTTTAACCTTACGACTCTATTACCCCAACCAATTGACAAAGGACACCCCCTGAAGGTATCACTCGTTAACTTTAAGGTTTTTATTTCGGTAACTCCCACATACTCCTCATCAGATGCCATATCTACAAATTTTGAGATACAAGGGTTAGCAAAAGACGACATCGAAGCTAAAAGCGTTACACTTAATAACAAATTTTTCATTTTAATTTCTCCATATTTGTATCTATGCCTACTGGTTTCTCGAATTTTCATTCTTATTTAAATTGTTTGTTAAATCCTACTGTAGATTAATTCTGAGCAATATCTGTTAAGCAGAATTTATAGATGGTGTACAAATTCTTTACACTTTTAAGGATTTGGACGTGGGCGATTATTGATCAAATTTTATACAGTGGTGAAATTATTTACATGGGAGATGTTAGTAGGGTCGTTATTTCAATGCCTTAACCCCGTACTATAGAGGGGCTTTTTTGGCATGAGCCTTGCGAGTATATAGGCAAGGAGAGAGAACCATGAAAGTACTAAAAAATGTTATTACATTTTCATCACTAGGATTAGGAGCATTTCTATTTGCTCTAGCTAGCTTTAATTCTATTAATATTGACTCAAACAACTTTATGAAAAATGATTTCAATATTAAGTTTGCTAAGAGAATTGATGAAATTCATGGTGAGGTAACTATTGGAAGACTTGCAGCTTCGGTTCCAAAGTGGAAAGCCGCTGCTAAGAAAAAGAGTGCTGCAAAGAAAAATGCAGTAGCTGAAATTGATAATAAAAAAGTTGAAGAGCAAATTGCGGCCGTGGAAAGCGATGTAATTCCAGCTCCAGCGGTTGATAAAGATTTAGACTTAACTTTTACCGGTGGTCTATATAATAAGCAACCTCTTAAAGATGGTAAGGATTATAGTGGATCAGCTAAGGTTGTAGACGGTGTGATTGAGGAAATCGCAGTTACATTTCCAGATGGAAAAGAGTTTTATGTAAATACCAGAAACAGAATGGTTGGGAATGTTTTTGAATATGAAGATTCTGAAACTAGAGAGATGAAAAGTGCACTTTTCTTTGAAGTGGAAAAAGGTACTTATATGATCACACTAACTGATGATACAAACTTTAAGGGAACTAGATTAGAGTTTAAAACAGATGCTAAGATTGAACTAGCTAATAGTGAAAGCAATGCAAATTGGAATTTGAATGAGCAAAATGAAGTTCAAGCTGAAGAGTATGCTGAAAATGACGAAGAGTATACAGATGCTCGTGACTTCAATGATATGGCAGATGAGTATGAAAATGCTGAAGTAAGACCAGAAGAAGTTGAAGTTGAAC
>JBFKKF010000038.1:0-10090 GCA_041631355.1 Bacteriovoracaceae bacterium
CGTTGCTCTGGTCCCGCAGGAGTATAAACTTAGATAACCACTGCATCTACTTGAGATTTATTAGAGTAAGAATGCTTAGTATTTTTAGGAATAAAAACCGTAGTACCATCTTTAATATGATAGGTCTTACCTGCAATCATAATATCCCCTGCCCCCTTAATAAAATAGAGATACTCATCTGAATTTCTGTGAGTATGCTCTGGCACCTTAGAGCCGGCTTTTAAAAGCCCTCTGCCTATATAACTATCAGAGTTGATGTTTTTATCTTTTTCAATAAGTAGTTCAATCTCAACTTTTCCATCTGGAGAGGTATATTTATCACCTTTTACTGTAACCGATTGCTTTTGTCTTATTTGAGAACATGATATTAATATGAAGAGTAAAAATATTTTCATCTTTCACCCACAAAAAAGGGAGCTTTAAGCTCCCTTTATATTAGTCTTGATCAGAGTCTTTCTTTTTTAAATCGCATTTTTTCTTGTCTTTACACTCTTTTTTATCTTTTAGACAACAAGACTTTTTGTCTTTACAGTCTCTCTTACCGTGGTGATGACCATGGTGAGCACAGGACGTAAAAAGGCTAAAAGATACTACTAATAATAAGCTCGCTAAAAATTTCATATTTCTCCTTTATTACAGCTATTATCTATCTAATTTTAATACTTATCAATACCTCTTATTTCAAATCATACCAGTTATCGGCAGTAGCCATATCTACCTTTAGGGGTACTTTTAATTGAACAACACTCTCCATTTTATCCCTAATAAGCTTCTCCATTAACTCTACCTCTGTGGGAGGAACGTCAAAGATAAGCTCATCGTGCACCTGTAGGATCATCTTAGACTTTAGTCCTCTATCCTCTAGCTCAGCATCTATGTTCAACATGGCCTTTTTGATAATATCTGCCGCAGTTCCCTGGATAGGCGTATTAATTGCCATACGTTCAGCAACTGATTTCATTTGTCGATTAGTTGAGTTGATATCCTTTATATAGCGTCGTCTACCGAAAAGAGTTTCAGTATACCCTAGTCTTTCACAACGCTCTTTTAACTCATCCAGATAAGCTTTCACTTTGTGAAATCGTGTGAAGTACTCCTGAATATATTCCTTTGCTTCCCGTTGGGATATACCGAGCATTTGAGACAGTCCAAAAGAGGATTGGCCATACATTAACCCAAAGTTAATGGCCTTAGCATAACTTCTTCTCTCTTTGGGAACTTCGTTCAAGGGTATATTAAAAATCTCACTAGCAGTTTGAGCATGAATGTCCTGGTCATTATTGAAAGCCTCAACCATCACCTTATCCTCTGAAAAATGCGCCAACAAACGCAGCTCTACTTGAGAGTAGTCCGCGCCAATCAGTGTATTCCCCTTGGTGGCCAGGAATCCTTTTCTTAGTTTACGTCCATTTTCAGTTCTGATTGGAATATTTTGTAGATTAGGCTTATCTGATGATAAACGCCCCGTCTGAGCAATATGCTGATTAAAATGGGTATGTAGCTTACCGTCATCATGGATGAGTTCAGGAAGAGTTTTCACATATGTGGAGTTAAGTTTTTCAATTTCTCTGAACTGAAGAATTAACCCTGGAATTTCACTCTCTCCCATATTGTCTAGTGCTTCCAGTACGGAAGAGTCTGTTGATGCCCCTGTTTTTGTCTTTTTAATTATTGGAAGTCCTAGGTCTTCAAAAAGAAGCTTACTTACTTGCTTTGGTGATTTTAAATTTACTTCACCTTGAGCAATACTTTCCACTTTTTTCTGAATATCCGTCGTGATTTTTGAAAATTCTTTTTCTAGTTCTGCGTAGTATTTTGTATCTAAGAATACACCCTCCCATTCCATTTTAGAAAGAATAGGCATTAAAGGACCATCAAGCTCATAGTAAACTTGGGCCACACCACTTTCCTCTAACTTCTTTTGAATCCAAGGGTACACTCTAATTCCGCAATATAATCTTTTTGCAAAACCAAACTCAAAGTTTTTAATGCTACTAATTTCTTCAAAGTTTTCCTTACGTAGTTCTTTAATAAGAGGAATGTTCTCTGAAAGATACTCTAGAGCAATTGACTGCAAACTATGTTTTTTCTCTGGGTCCACAACGAAATGTGATTGCGTTATATCGAAGACTTTAATGTCTTTTGTAATACCAGCTTGGGCCTTACAAAAGAAAATAGTCTTCACATTAGGTGTCGCAATCATAAGATCCGCTATCTCCAGTAATCTCTTTACAATATCGCAGAATAAAAAATCCTCAGAATAAAAAATATAGTTTTTATCTCCTGTTGCAACACCGAAGGCAATAGGATCTAGCTTATGATAATCATCATGGGTGTAGAACGCTTCAACATAAACTTGATCTTCTCTTTCAACTGCATTTAAAAACTTTTCAAATTTATCTTGTTTTTTAATAACTTCGTAATCTATATAGGCTTTAGGTTTTTGCGTCGTAATAGAGTTTCCTGCACCATTACTAACCTTGGCCTTAATAGACTTAAAGTTTAATTCATCTAAGTAATCTAAAAATGCTTCATGCCCTTCCATCGTATACTTTAGATCATCTGGTTTAAAACCAAGATCAAGATCTGTGACAATTTGTACTAACTGCTTTGAAAGGTGGGCCGTATCCCCATTTTTTTCAAGTGCTGTTTTTGCTCTTTTGTTAGAAAGGGTTTCGACATTTTTTAAAAGAGTGTCTAGATCTTTGAATTCGGCCAGAAGCTTCTCAGCTCCTTTTGCTCCTATTCCCTTTACGCCAGGAATATTATCAGAGGAGTCTCCGAGTAATGAGAGGTAATCAACAATCTGCTCTGGATAGACTCCCATTTTTTGATAGACTTCTTCTCTGCCATAGATTTTATCTTTCATGGTATCTATCATCTTAATTGGCCCATCCACAAACTGCATTAAGTCCTTATCCCCAGAAGCAATCAAAATTTCATCAAAGTCATTTTTAAACTGTGTCACAATTGAGCCGATAACATCATCGGCTTCATAGTTTGCTATCGCCTTGTGGGGGATTTCCATTTTCTCTATCAAGGTTTCAATAATTGCAAACTGAGGAACAAGTTCTTCAGGTGGTTCACCTCTATTGGCCTTATATTGATCATAAATCTCATTTCTAAACGATCCGCCACTAGTGTCTCTGGCCAAGATTACATGGGTAGGATGATAGTTTTGCAATAGTTTCATCAGCATCGTTAAAACTCCATAAACTGCATTAACTGGAGTTCCTTGGGGAGATGTCATGGGGCGAATTGCAAAAAATGCTCTAAAAATAAAACTACTGATATCGACAACAATCAGCTTCTTCATGGATAGTCCTCTCTTCATTTAAAAGTGGGGACACGATAGCACAAGAAATTATATATTTAAATAAATTGAAAGTGCTAGATTGCGTTACGATTTGCTGGCGACATCGACTTACTATCATTTGGAAACCATGTCTGTTGAGCTTTTCTAATGTCTACCCTGTTAGGATCATTACCGATAACTGTGGTGTCGGCCATAACATCCCCGAGTCTATGACCCGAGTCTAACTTAAATAACAAGTAAACCTCTAGACACATTAGTGGAACAAAAAGAATAAATGAAAAGATGATTCCCCATGGAGGTATTACCGCAAAAACTACCGGAATTATGATTGGCAAGTTTCTAATAATTGATTGCTTTACACTGCATGGCTTCCCGTCTTCTAAAGAAATCACAGAAAATCCAATAAATCGTTTCCCGACTGACTGTCCTCCCATCAAGGAATCTGATAATGAGATATAAATTATTCCTAATAGTAAACTAAGGGGATAAGACGCAACCGCCAAAATGAGCACAATAAACAAATCTATCGCTTTAGCAATTAAACGACTTAGACGCGCCGCTCTTAAACTTGATTGTAAAATATATTTTTTATTTATCATATACTCTCATCATACTGGCTTTAAATATAGACACCAAGGGGTAAATTGTGTCTCTTGCAAAGCATTATTCAAGCAATATTTACTCGAAATTTACTTTTGTTTATGTTATTTCTTAATTTCAATAAATTAGGAGATTAATATGGGTAATTTATCAAATGTAACGAAAGATAATTTTGAAGCAGAAGTACTTAAGTCTGAAGCACCAGTTGTGGTAGACTTTTGGGCCGAGTGGTGTGGTCCTTGTAAAGCGCTAGCTCCAATACTTGAAGAAGTTGCAGGTGAAGTTGCAAATGCAAAAGTAGTTAAGGTAAATGTTGATGAATCAACAGATCTTGCTCAACAATATGGTATCAGAGGCATTCCAACACTTATCTTTTTTAAAGATGGTGAAGTAAAGAGCACTCTCGTTGGTAACCAACCAAAAGCTGAAATTTTAAAGAATATAAACGATCTACTTTAAGAGTTTTAAGAGAACTTTCTTATGGCCACGGTCTAACGGTGGCCATAAAATATATACATGAATTCAGAATTTATACAAAACTCACTCTCTCAGGCTCAAACAACATTAAATAAATTTGTTGCTGATAAACAAAATATTACTCTAATCAACAAGGCTATCACTACAATGGTCAATACTGTCCGAGATGATGGACGTATTATGGCATGTGGAAATGGTGGTTCAATGTGTGGCTCGTTACACTTTGTTGAGGAGCTGACAGGAAGATACAGAAAAGATCGAGACCCAATTTGTGCAATTTCCATGGGGGACCCTGGGCATATTACATGTGTTGCAAATGACTACGGTTTTGATCAAATATTTTCCCGTAACGTACAAGCTTGGGGTAGAAAGGGAGATACATTATTAGCAATCTCTACTAGTGGAAATTCCGAAAACATTATCAAGGCCGTGGAAATGGCCCAGAAAAAAGAGATGAAAGTTGTCGGGCTTCTTGGGAAGTCTGGGGGGAAACTAAAGGACATGGTTGATATTCCAATTATTGTTGACTGCCCTATTACTGATCGAATTCAAGAAATCCATATCAAGTTAATTCATATTTTCATTGAAGGTATCGAACGAGCTGTTTATCCTGAGCATTACGCTTAGTCATCTAGTTTCATACCGGCAATAATTATCTATTACATATCGAAATAATAATAGCTTACAATATTATAAAGTACTTAAAACTTTGTTTTTATAATAGGAGTTATATATGGAAGGCACTAGTGTAAGTTTACTTAATCAAATTGCTGGCTTTATTCAAAGTGGTGGCGTGTTTATGGGAGTTATTCTCGTTGTGTGGGGAGTTGGAATCGCAATCGCAATCGAGCGTTTTAGAAAGTTGAGCAAAGTCCTAGATGTTGATGGTCCTTCCTTTATGAATGAGATCCAAAGGTACGTGCTTTCCAATGACTTACAGGGTGCAATAAGAGTTTGTTCTGGAACGGAAGCGGCTTTGCCAAAAGTTCTAAAAAATGGTCTCAAGAGATCCAATCAGGGTACTGAGCAGATTCAAAATGCACTTGATGCAACAGCATTAGAGGTTGTTCCAAAAGTAGAACTTAGGCTCAATTATCTACAACTTATTGCCAATATCCTAACCCTATTCGGATTACTTGGAACAATTCAAGGTCTTATGAGTTCATTTGCGGCTCTAGATAGTATTGATCCAGCACAGAAAGCAGAGTTTCTTTCCAAGGGGATTTCTACTGCGATGAATACCACGTTCCTAGGGCTAATAACCGCAATTTCTATAATGGTTGTACATGCCTTTCTTTCCAGTAAGTCAGATAAAATTATCAATGAGATTGATGAATTTAGTGTAAAGCTTCTAGATTTACTTGGAACTAAAGAGCAAAGTGAAAAATAAGAGAGTAAATAATGGCATACAAAACTCCAACAAGTAGAAAGAAAAAACATAGTCATCAACGATTGAACTTAATTCCAATCCTTGATGCTGTATTCATTTTCATTTTCTTTCTCTTGATGTCGACTCAATTTATCAAAATATTTGAGATTGGAAGTGATATACCGATTGTCTCTAACCAGCCACCACCAAAAACGAATAAGAAGCCTCTGGCCTTAACTATTACAATAAAAGGTAATGGCTTTGAGGTTGCAACTGGACTTCCTTCAAAAATTGTAAAAAGGATACAAAAGGACAGTAATGGCCAATACAACCTTACTGCCCTACATGATTTCCTTGTGGGTCTTAAGAAAAAACACCAAAGTGAAAACTCGGTAATCCTAGAGCCAGTAGTCGATCTTAAATACGAGGAAATTGTTAAAATCATGGATGCTGTGCGAATGCTTAAAAATACTGATGATCCATTCTACAAAAAAGACAAAGATGGTATTGATGTTCAAACAAAGGAACTATTCAATAAAATTATCTTTGGTAACTTAATGAGCTAAAAAAGAGAAAAATATGGCAAGAGTTAGATCAATTAGAAACAAGAAAAGAAGAGGTAATAAAGAGCCAATTGATGTGGATATTACCTCTCTTTTAGATATCCTTGTTATTCTTTTAGTATTCCTATTGAAATCCTACAACTCATCAGGTGTTACGTTAACCATACCAAAAGGAATTGAGCTACCAAAATCTGCCTCTAGCTCTATTAATACGGCCGGAGTTATGATTCAAGTCTCACAGAATAAAATCTGGGTAGATACTGAGACTATTTATGATTCTGAAAATACTCCAGACAAACTCTATGACGAAGGGGGAAGAAGAATAATTCCTCTATATAATGAACTCGTAAAAAAGAAAGAGAAAATTAAAATGATAGCTAAGCAGACACCAGCGAAGAAGTTTTCTGGTATTGCGAACTTAATCATTGATAAATCCTTGAAGTATTCTTATGTCAAAAAAGTTATGTACACTTGTGCAGCTGCAGGTTTTAAAGAATATAAATTTGTAGTTATGGGTGAAGAGCAGTAAAGAGATACTAACTCACAATGTCCAGATATTTATGGATTAAGACTATACTTAAGATAATAAAAGAGTAAAAAACAATTAACTTATACATTATTTGTCCTAACTCTTCTCCCCAGGTATCAAATTAGCATTTAGATAAATTTGCGTCAAAAAGTGCATTTTGACACTGACAAAAGCTGCTGTACAAATGTAAGAATTAATAATTTGCAGTTTGAAAAACCAACGGAAAGCGAATCTGGTGGGCCTGATCGAGCTGGAGCCCCTTAAATGTCATTTTCCTTAATTCCTGAGTCATGCACATTTTAAAGTCCTTTGGAAGTGGATTCCCTCTATTAGTGGAACTAACAAAGACACTATGAACATCTCCATTCTTAGAAACAGTCAGACTATTACATGTTGAGAATCTATGTCTTTTATTTTCTTCAAAACGCAAAAAATTCTTAAAACAATAAGCTAGTTGTTTAGATTTGGCCTGAGCTGATAGCTCTAGGTGTCGTACCTCTATTGGCCGTTTACCATAGTTGCACTTTACCTTCTTAGAGACATTTTTACTCTCAAATAGAGCGCACCCCTTAAAAAGAAGGATCGTTAAAAATACCAATAAAGAGTTATTAGATCCTCTTTGGCATAAAATTGAATGGTTGTTTAACATCAACAGTTCCTCCACCGAGTGGACGCGGAAATTTTATTCCTCGAAGTACATTTACAACACAACCTTTAACTTTACCAGGAAGTCTTGTCTGTCCATCAACCCCTGCACGAGAAACATGGCCAGAAGCACCAATGGTGAATACAAGTCGAATCGTTCCAGAGATATCTTTACCTCCACGGGCATTTAATTCTTTTTGATAGCAAGATCTAAAGAAGGGAATATTATCTCTTAGAATTTTTCTAATAACATCAGGGTCCATAGATCCCAGTACAATCGTTTCAGAAGGGATTCCTGCCGTGTAGACACCTGTCTTAGCCGAGAGGCCCTCGGTTCCTTTAGACTCTGCCAGTTTACCTACTGTAGATCCAGTAAGGCTTCCCACCTCGGTTCCGATATCCGCTTTTTGTAAGTTTGTGGCCACACCACCTGACACGGATGCTGAGTTTAAGTTTGTAGTAGAAGAGGTCGCGGTTTTCGCTCCTTTGAGACTTCCACTTTTCGCCATTATATTACTAATCGAGCTTTTAAAGTCAAAAGACTTGTAAACATCTACTCGCCCTTTACTCTTTCTCACGACATTTGCTCGACGAGTTTGTGTTTTGCTGACAGATTTTGTTGCTGCAGAATTGGTAGATATTGTTTTCTTAGGAGGTGTTCGTTTTTTCGGTGCTGCTTTTTTAACACGTTTTACTTTAACTTGTTTGGTTGCTTTTTTACTACCGGGTGTCGAAGTCTTTTTAGTCGTTTTAATATTTGATTTTGTCGAAGAGGCTTGTGTTTTTTTAGGCTCTGTCTTTTTAACAACCGGCTTTTTCGGAGCCTTCTGTTTTTTTACTGGCTTCTTTTTAGTACTCTCGACGGTTTTATTCTTATTAATAACCAGTTTTTGCTTATAAAGGATTGTTGCAATTCTCTCTGGATCCTTTTCATTATCTAGCTTCTCGTCAACTTTTAAGAAATTCAACCCGCCCCAAAACAAAGCAACAATAAATAGCATTAGAAGAATATACTTTTTAAGTTCTTTATCTCTTCGGAAAAAAGGAGCTGGTTTTACCTTCGGAGGAGCAGCAACCTTTCTAATATAGATCTCAAGTTCACCATTGGTTAGTTTTACGATGTCATGTTCTTGTAGATTTACGATACCTTGCTTGGTATCCTGCATCTTTTGGTTGGACAGGTGAAATAGTTCATAATTATGTAACTGCGAGACATTACAATTGCCTTTGTGAACTTCAATGAAAGGTATTTCTTCATTTTTTGCAAGATAAGGAAACTCTACATCGTCCTTTTTATTTCTAACACCAGCAATTTTGTATGTACCATCTGAGTCTGGTAGGTAATCAACCGAATAAACCTTATCCCTAAATAAGATAATGATCTCTATTGCCTGCTTATTTAACTCATACTTGAAAATAGGATAGAGTTCTTTCTCATCTTCAAAAATATATTCAGAATAGTCTGACTTAGGATCTGCTGAAAGCGGATAAACGATATAGGGAACTTCATGCTCCTCAACGACTTGCTCTTCACTAAGCTTGGGTGTTATAGGTAGATCTGTTCGCTTGAGTAAGCTTGCATCCCCTGAGATAGGCTCAAGAGCATCGAGCACTGGAGGCAATTCAGGTGTCGGTGTATATGGACGTAATTTAAAGGTTAAGTTTCCAAAAGCAATTGTATCATCTAGCGAAATGGATTCAGCAACAATTTTTTTTCCGTTTAACCAGGTTCCATTTCTGGAATTCATATCATATATTTTATTTCCCTGCGGGGTTATTTCTAAAACAGCATGAACAGACGAGACCACTGTAGAAGGAATGATAATATCACAACTTTCTGTTCGACCAATCAAGTAACGTCCATGTCCCATAATATTTGAAATATACTTTTGCTCTTTCTTCTCAGGTATTAAGCAATAAAGATCTTTTTGTTTACTTTTTTCTACTTGCACTTTCCTATCCTTTTATAGAACCGAATCAAGAGCTTTTTTCATTTCTGGATGAAAATTTTTTCGCTCAGGAATTTTATTTCTGAATTTACGTTTAAATCTAGGACCAATAGTTAAGTCACCCGGTGAACTGGCCGAAGCTTGAACATCAAGGGCATCAAAATCAAAACGTTCATATTTTTTATACTTATACTTAATCCGCTTTTTTTGGGCAAAAGAGGTTTGAATCGTCATCATTAATAAAAAAATAAGTAATAAGCGCATTAATTCACTCCTATTTCTCTAGCGGCGTATACATAATAACTTTTCCAATTTGAATCTGAACTCAATTCCACATCTTCTAAAATATCCACCGCTTCCCTTTTTTCTCCAGAGAGAAATAAAGCGATAGCGTAGTTAATGCCAACACTTTCTTGTTCATAAAACTTCTTAGGTATTTGTTGAAAGAGATCTACAGCATTCTTATACTTCCCCTCCATTAGTAAGGAAGTGGCAGAAAGACTAAGTACGTCTAAATCCTTGGAACTAACTCTTCTTAATACGGCTAACTCATCATTGGCATATTGGTATAGTCCAAACTTTAAGTACAATATAGCAAGGTTTAACCGAGGTGTTCTTGAATAATTTTGAAATTTTTTTCAA
>JBFKKF010000039.1:0-10036 GCA_041631355.1 Bacteriovoracaceae bacterium
CTAGTACCACTAAGAAAGTGAGTTCGTTTCCTCAAAAGTCATTGGTAAAGAAAATCACTACTAAAACAGGACAAGTTAAACGAGGACAGGGCTTATTTCAGGCCTTAAAATCTGTTTCAATAGAAAATGAGTTGGCGTTACAAATTATTAATGCTCTTAGAGATGAGGTGGAATTTTCAAAGCTAAAGGTTGGAGACGCCCTAAAGGCCAGCTTTAATGAGTATAATCAATTAGTGGAGTTTACCTTTTCTCAAAACCCTGCTGAGGGCCATACTCTAAAACTTAATGCTAGTACTAATAAGTGGGACTATTCATTTGTTGAAAAACCAACTATTTGGCATGCTCGAATTCTTGAGGGGCAATTAAGAAAAGGCTCGACACTTATTGAAGATCTTAAGGCCCAAGGTCTTGAAAACTCTGTTGCCAATGAAATTATCAACGTCTTACTATGTAAGGTGAATTTTAGGTTTCATGCTCGAACAGGTGATATCTTCAAGGTTTTACTCTATGAGCGAAAGTTTGAAGATGAAATTATTCAAACAAAAGTACTCTATACCTCTTACTCCGGTAAAAAAGCCGGTTTCTCAGAAGCCTTCTATTACGATGACGGTGAAAAGGGATCCACCTATACAGCTCATTATACCGAAGATGGGCAGGCCCTTATTAGGTCTGGCTTAAGATACCCACTTTCAAGTTTACATATTCGTTCTGGTTATGGTTATAGACGTCACCCTGTGACTGGTAGAAGAACGATGCACAGGGGTGTTGACCTTAGAGGTCGACGAGGTAGACCGGTTCACGCAGTGGCTAGTGGTCGTGTTGTTTCATCTACTTATAATCGATTTGCAGGAAATAAAGTTGTGATCAGACATCGCGACGGCTCTAAGTCCTACTATTTACATCTACACAAACGCAGAGTTAATAGGGGGGACTGGGTAATTTCTAATCAAGTCATCGGCACTGTCGGCGCCACGGGAAGAGTTACAGGACCACATCTTCATTTTGGTTTTAAAAATAGACGCGGTCGTTGGATGAATCCGATGAATAAAAGGATGATTGCAACCCCCAAATTAGCAGGGGATAAATTTAAGCGTCTACAAACTCAAATTGCCCAAACCAGAGGACTGCTTCAAGATCTTGAAATTAGCAAAGAGGCCAAGTATCTTGTGGCCCAAATACCAAATCAGGAAAATATAACTACCGATGCATTGAACTTATTGGATGGTAATCAAATATTTGGTATTTAGTTCTTTCCTTGTTCACCTGATGAACCATATCTGAAATTTGCTTAAGATTTAACAAATATTAGTGTGAGATTTTCTCAATCTGATAAAATGATAGGATAGTCATTTTTGTTTGGGGAATATTAAGTGAAAATAATTATCTTGTTTATTTTAACTATGTACTATGCCATTGTGTTTGCAAAGGAAACGATCCCTTTAAATATGACCCTTATTCCACCCTATGTTACTGGAGAAAATACTAACCCCGGTTTTTTTGAACAGGAGCTCCAACGCATTTTTACTGACTCGAATATTGAGTTTAAGATACAATACAAGCCCATGCTACGTATGTTACAAGACTTTGAGAGGGGATCAACTGATTATCTTTTCTACTTCGCTGACTTTCTCAAACTAAAGGAAGAATCTAAACAGAATTATAAGTTTAAATATTTTTGTGAGTTTCACAATGTATTATTTTACAATAAAGAAAAGATTAAGAAAGATTTAGTAGAAAAAGGAAAAATTGCTAAACTTCAACCATACAAAATAGGCGTTTTGGATGGAACGCCTATTAGACTTAAATATATAAAGCTTAATATAAACCATGAAGTGGTGCCTAGTATTGGTTCGCTATTTAAAATGTTAGAGAAAGGAAGAATTGATGCTTTTATACTTCCTAAAGAGATGGGGACCTATTATTTAAAATCCCTTACGAGTAGTTCTAAAAATAGAATTGCAAGCTCTGAATCTATTTATTCTTATTTGCCCATATATTTTGTTATTAGAAAATCTGATCATCATGCAAAATATATTAGTAATCATATTGATAATCTCCACCTACCTCGAAGAAGATGTATCTAGTTTAAAATCAGGTTCAATCTCTACAGTCAGAGTTTCCTTTGACCTTGGGTGGTTAAAACTTAAAGAATATGCACAAAGTTTCAATGTATCATTTTTTTTGAAATTTTTATTGTAATGAAAGTCTCCTTGTATGGGAAGGTTTGCTTCACTTAAATGAACTCTGATTTGATGAAGCCTTCCAGTTAAAGGATAACATTCAATAATGGCAGAGCTTTCATTTATTGCAATTAATTTAAATTTGGTAATTGCTGTTTTGCCGCTTTTTGAACTCTTGGCCTTTTTGAAGTGTTTAATTTTATACTCACTAAGTTTATTTTCAATGGTCCATTCTTTAGGAGGGGGGGCAGAGCTTATATCAACCTTGGCAAGATATTTTTTTTCAATTTGTTTTTCTCTGAATAAGTCGGTTATGTATTTATTATACTTTTTATTTTTACAAAAGAGTACCAGTCCAGGTGTTGCTGCATCTAAGCGATGGTGTAGGGCGAGGTAGACTTTCTTATGATCTCTTTGATTAAGAAATTTTTGTAAGCTGTTATAGAGATCAGGTATTTTTTTTGTTTCGCTGGACTGGGTTGGCATACCCTGGGGTTTATTGACAATAATAATGTCTTCATCTTCATATACAATTAAATTTTGCATTTAAATTATATAAATCATAATTTTTAGTTTAGCTACTAAAAACAAACGCCCCTAGCGCAGTAGCTCTTCGGTAAAAATTTTCTCAGTTATCTTCCAGAATTTATCTTGTTTCCTGGCAATAATAAAACTTGGCTTTCGTAAATGACTTTTTAGTTTGATCACATCTTGGACTGAGTTGATACTTGTCTTAAGTTCGGGTCTTTTTAAATGAGAGCGTAGAAAGTTTACGTTGAATTTTTTTAAGCTTGTTTGATTGTTTAAAAAGTGAAATTCAGATACAAATTGAGCATCGTAGTCATAGTATTTGATTTCTAAGTAAGGGTTGCCATTTTTATCATTTTTTTGCAGGTATTCAATACTATCGGGAACTAAGATATGTGCATTTTTAGATAATTTGGCCTGCTTTAATTTGGAGTCAGCATCAATTAAAACTGCTTGGCATTTTGAACACTCTTTCGCTGTAATATCATTTTCACAACCACATTGATTGCATATTTTGGCCCTAAAACGATAACCACATGGACTAACTTTCATGGTGTTTTCATTTAGGACACCACCACGACATTTTCTGCCGTAATGTTCAATTACTTGGTAGTCTTCATCTAGTTTTCCCCAGAAGTTATTTTCATGGCCACATTTAGGGCATTGGACTAAGACGGGAACAGATTCTTCTTTTGGTTTTTTATCTGTAATCTCTGGTGCATAAATATCGTGTCCGATTCCTGCATAATCAAGAACCAAACAATCAGTTTTATTAGGATCTAGTCTAAGCCCACGACCAATAATTTGTTGATATAGGCTCACAGACTCTGTTGGGCGTAAAATGGCAATCACATCTACATGAGGGGCATCAAAGCCAGTAGTGAGGACAGAAACATTAACGAGATAGCGATATTTCTTGGCCTTGAAGTCTTCGATAATTCGATCCCGCTCCTTGATGTCAGTATCTCCCAAGATAATGGTGGCTTCACCTTTAGGAAGATACTCAAGAATCTCTTTGGCATGATTGACTGTAGAGCTAAAAATCATAACCCCTTGTCTGTCATAACTTTCAGTAATATCCACGATATTTTTGATAATAAGTGGGGTGAGTCTTTTTTGTTGTTTTAAGAGTGTATCTAACTCGCTTACAGTGTACATCCTTCCATTTTCTGAGATTTCTGAAAAATCATAACAGGTAACGGGAATGTCTATTTTTATAGGTTTAGTGAGATATTTATTTTGAATCATAAATGAGAGGGGAAGTTCATAAATACAGTTTTTAAAAAAACGTTTCTCTTGGGTTTTGATCTCTCCTTTATGATCAGCTTCAAAAATCCATCCTTGCCCTAGTCGATACGGGGTTGCTGTAAGTCCTAAAATACAAATAGTAGGATTATTTTCTTGGAGCATTTTTATAATTTGATGGTATTGAGTTTCATCCTCAGTATTGACCCGGTGACACTCATCAATGATCAATAAATTGAAGTCCTGGAAAAATGATTTGTCAGCTCTGGCAATACTTTGAATACTTCCAAAAATAATTTTATCCTCGGTTTCTTTTTTATTTAAACCTGCAGAATAAATTCCGGCCTTAAGGCCATAACTAGAATACTTTTGATGGTTTTGTTCTACTAATTCTTTTACATGGGTAACCACTAGGACTCTACCCTTGGCCACCTTAGCAAGCTCTGCAATAACTAAACTTTTTCCAGCCCCTGTGGGAAGAACGATCACTGCAGGATCTCTGTTTTTTTTAAAATAACTAATGGTTTTATCCACAGCTTCTTGTTGGTATGGGCGCAATGTATACATATGGGCATCATATTTAACAAATACTAATTAATAAAGTATTTAAGTGCTCTGGTGCGAAGTGTCGCTAAATTAATTATGGGCAGGAACTTAATTAGAAGTTAATATGATGAGATATACAAATGAATTGGATTAAATAGATGCGAATGCTGTTGCTTTTAAATTTACTTTGTTTATTTGGTTGCGCGTCAATGTTTAGTGGAACTAAAGAGCAGATAAAAGTACGTTCTGAGGTTCAAGGGACGACATTTTATTTAAATGAAAATGAGCTCATGGATAAAGATTCTATCACAGTTATTGTTCCCAAAAAGCATTTGAGTGAGACCTATATTATTGCCCGTAAACCTGGCTGTGAAGACGGGCAACTTAGATTAGAAAAAGTTATTGATCCCTACACATTCTTAGGAATTCCGGTAGATCTTGGGCTGATCTCTATTCTTTTAGTGGACTGGTTGGGAACAGGGGCATTTTATCAGGCCAAGCAAACTGATTATATTTTAAATCCTAAGTGTAACTAAAACAGGAGTATAAGTATGGATTACACAGAATATGGACCTTTAGCATTTCTAATTGGCAAGTGGAGAAGTGAGGGGTGGACAGGTGAGAATCGAGCTCCCGATGCTGAAAGGGATGTGGAAAATACAAAGTTTAGGCAAGAGACTAGTTTTGAACCGGTTGGGGAGACAGAAAACCATGAACAAATTCTTCTTACCCTTCGCTACCAAACTTTTGCTTGGGAAGAGGGAGATGATGAAGAGCCTTTCCATGAAGAAGTAGGATATTGGTTGTGGGATCCTCAGAATAAACAGGTGATGAAATGCTTTACTATTCCTCGAGGTGTTAGTGTTTTGGCCGGAGGAAGTGCTTCTGCTGATAGCGACTCTTTCTTAGTTTCCGCAGAAGTAGGAAGCGAAACATATGGGATTTGTTCTAATAAATTTCTAGATCAAGAATTTAAAACTATGCGCTATGATGTTAAGATTAAGCGTTTAGATGAAAATACTTTTTCCTACGATGAAAACAGTCAGTTAAAAATTAAGGGACAATCTAAAATCTTTGATCATATTGAAAAAAATACCATGAAAAGAGTTTAAGTCTCTCGTGTGTTGATAGAGCTAATTTCTTTATTTTTCATATCATTTTTAGCAGGTTCTTTTATCCCGCTAAGTTCCGAAGCTTATTTGATTTACTTGAGTCAAAAAAATAATGAACACTTGCTGCTCGTGTTAGTCGCAGGTCTTGGGAACACGTTGGGGGGAATAAGTTGCTATGCTATTGCTCGTTATGGTGGAATTCCTTTAATTGAAAAATATCTAAAAATATCTCCTGCTAGGATTCATTCCTGGCATATAAAAATGGAGAAGAAGTCAGAATGGGTGGCTATTTTCTGTTGGCTTCCCGTTGTAGGGGAAGTGATCGCTGCGGTATTAGGACTGATTTCTAATAAGCTATTTCGTATAAGTGTTTACATGTTTGTGGGAAAGATGTTTCGCTACTATATTTTGCTTAGAGGTTTTGAAGGGCTTCTTAATCTCTATTGATTTTTTTCTTTTAACTTTTTAATAATAGAGTTTTCTAAATGAGTAACTTTCTCTTTGTACTCATTATCTTTTACTCGATAGAGTTTTTGAGCTCCACTTAATAGGCTTTTAAGATGTTTTTCGAAACGAGAACATTTTTTGCAAATAAAAAGGTGCATACGTAGCTCCACTTTCTTAAGTAAGCTTAAATTATCATTTTCACTTAAAATTTTACTCACTTCTTTACAACTAATCATAATTAACGGGCCTTATTTTCAATACACTTTCTAAGGGCCCCTTTGGCCCGGTATAAAAGCACTCCTAAATTAGTGTTGGTAATGCCTAGAATATTACAGATTTCTTTGGATTGAAGACATTCAATTTCTTTTAAATGAAAGGCCATTTTTTGATTAACAGGAAGTAAACTAAGACATTTTTCAATGATATTAATGGTTTGACTGGCCTGAGCAAACTTTTCGGGCTCCATAAGATGGGTTTGTCCTGGCCAATGTCCTCTTTGATTGAATTGAGACTCAAGTAGCTCATCAATGGGTTCATTCTGGTTTATTCTTCCAAGTTCTCTTTTGTACTCCTTGGCCTTATTATAGAAAATACCAAACACAAAGGTGCGAATATGAGATTTTTTCTCAAACCTATTAATAATTTCAAAGAAAGTTTCCCAGGTATTTTGCACTAACTCTGTAGCTTGAGTATCTTCTAGCCCCATTCCCTTGGCGGCATTAAATAGGTGGGAAGTGTAAGTTTTTATCAATAGCTCAATGGCGTGGTGATCCTGTGTAATCAATTTATTAATAAAAGCGGGATCAGAGAAATTGGGCTTACTAGACATGTTTACTCATATAAATTTATTTTTTTGTAATTCTTTAGAAACAGCATACACTAATATGGAAAGAAAACATAAAAGGAATTGTAATGAAGAAGTTTTTGCCAAAAATTTTACTATTGGTGTTGATTATATCGGTGGTTATTCTCTTTAAATATTTTGATTTGGGACAATTTCTTACTCTTGATTATATTAAACAGAACCAGCAACAGTTTGCAGACTATTATGCCAAAAATAAGGTTTTAACTCTTTCTATTTATTTTGTTGTCTAAGTCTTAACTACTGCCTTATCCCTGCCAGGTGCAGCTGTTCTCACCCTTGCTGGTGGTGCACTCTTTGGTCTTGTGACCGGGGTGGCCGTTATTAGTTTTGCAAGTACTATTGGCGCTACTTTTGCATTTTTATTTTCACGTTATCTTTTACGAGATTATGTTCAAAGAAAATTCAAAAAATATATCGATCCAATTAATACAGGAATTGAAAAAGATGGAGCTTTTTATTTATTTACTTTGCGATTAATTCCAGCTTTTCCATTTTTTGCTATAAACCTAGCAATGGGATTAACTAAGATTAGTACTATCACCTTCTATGTCGTAAGTCAGATAGGGATGTTTGCAGGTACAATTGTTTATGTAAACGCTGGACTTCAATTAGGACAGTTAGAAAGCTTAAGTGGGATTTTATCTCCAAAGCTGATTGGCTCATTTGCACTACTAGGACTCTTTCCTTTATTGGCCAAAAAACTTATTTCTACCCTTAAGGCAAGACAAGTTTATCGAGGATATAAAAAACCAAAGCAATTTGACTACAATATGTTAGTGATCGGTGCCGGTGCGGCCGGACTAGTGACCGCCTACATCTCGGCCGCGGTAAAGGCCAAGGTTGGACTTATTGAAAAGAATAAAATGGGAGGGGACTGTTTAAATACCGGATGTGTTCCTTCTAAAGCAATTATTAAATCAGCTAAGCTTGCCCATCAAATGAAAAATGCTCAAAAATATGGTCTTGAGAGTACTCAGCCGGAATTTAACTTTAAAAAGGTAATGGAGCGAGTCCATGAGGTGATTAAAAAAGTTGAACCTCATGATTCTGTTGAGCGATATGAAAGTCTTGGAGTTGAGTGTATTCAAGGTGCTGCCAAAATTATCTCCCCTTGGGAAATTGAAGTTGATGGTAAGGTTTTGACGACGAAGAATATCACAATTGCAACTGGTGCTGGACCTTTTGTTCCCCCTATAAAGGGAATTGAAAAAGTTAAAATCTTAACTTCTGAAAATTTGTGGGAAATTGAGTCCTTGCCAAAAAAACTTATAGTTCTTGGTGGAGGGCCTATAGGTTGTGAGATGGCACAAAGCTTTGCAAGACTTGGCTCGGATGTAACCCAGGTAGAGATGCAAGATAGAATTATGGGAATCGAAGATCCCGAGGTAAGCGCGCTTGTAATAGAGCGGTTTAAAAATGAAGGGGTTAAAGTTTTAACGTCTCATATGGCAAAAGAATTTAGAGTGGAAGATAATAAAAATACTCTGATTGTTGAGCATGAAGGAAGTGATATCGAGTTAGAGTTTGACCAAGTAATTGTGGCGGTTGGCCGTAGGGCAAATATTAAAGGCTTTGGTGTTGAAGAGCTAGGCATTAGGGTAAGACAAAATCAAACCATTGAAGCGAATGAATATTTACAAACAAATTTTCCTAATATTTATGTGTGCGGTGATGTGACGGGACCTTTTCAATTAACTCACACGGCGGCACACCAAGCTTGGTATTGTGCTGTTAATGCTTTATTTGGAAAATTAAAAAAGTTTAAGGTGGATTATTCTGTTATTCCCTGGGCGACATATACCGATCCAGAAGTTGCCTCTGTTGGTCTTAATGAGCAAAGGGCCAAGCAAGAAGGAATTGACTACGAGCTAACAACTTACGAAGTAGATGATCTAGACCGTGCGATTGCAGATAGTGAAGATCATGGGGTAGTGCGAGTTTTAACTATTCCAGGTACAGATAAAATACTTGGAGCAACTATTGTTGGAAATCATGCCTCGGACTTGATCGTAGAATTTATTGCTGCAATGAAACATGGGTTTGGACTCAATAAAATTCTAGGAACCATTCATATTTATCCCACAATGGGAGAGGCCAATAAATACCTTGCAGGAAACTGGAAGAAAAAGCAGACTTCTGAAACTGTTTTCAAATATCTTTCTAAGTTTCACCGTTGGAGTCGGTAATTTCCTAAAATCTAAATTTCAGACACTTAGGTGATAAGCAATTGTATATCGGCCATTAGTGCCAATAATTTCTGACATTTTCTGTAGTTTGCCATTAGTTACATCTTACTAACTTACTAATTTTGTTAGGATATATTCATCCAAGGCCAATGGTAGGATAATAGTATTTGTATTGAAGTTCTTAGCGGGTGTTCCGATAAGAACTGTGGGAAATAATTAGTAAAGACTATGTTAGAGAGAAGCTTATGAAAAAATTAGCGTTATTTATGGTTTTGGTTTTTGTTAGCTTAATTGCTTTATCCAATCAGCCAACTAAAAAGGTGGCCATTGTAAAACTGGTTAGAGGAAAAGCTGAAATGCTTTCACCATCTGGTGAGAAAGCCCCTTTGAAAAAGAATATGTGGCTCAAGGAAGGAACAATCGTTAGTACGTCTAATAAAAGTTTTGTGAGATTAAGCTTTATCGATAAGTCTTCTATGAATATTGGACCAAAGTCTTCTTTAAAAATTGAAAAATTCGGAAAAGATGAGGCGGGCGTTATAAATGTTTTGACCGGTAAAATTAGATCAAAAGTTACCAAAGACTATATGAATATGGATAAGGATAAATCTAAGCTATTTGTTAAGTCTAAAAACGCAGTCATGGGGGTTCGGGGTACGGACTTTATGTTCTCAGCGAATAAACACACTGGAGCCACTACAACGGTACTTTTTGAAGGAAGTATTGTTTTTAATAAAATTGCCAAAAATGATGATATTAGAAATTTGGAGAGTATTGTTAATAAAGGGCGCTTTATCAAACCAGGTGAAGTCTCAGTTGCTATGAGAAATAAGAAAAAGCCAACAGTACCGGCGAAACTAAATTCAAGACAATTTGTAAAATTAGAAAAGAATCAAGACTTCGAAGTTTCGGAAGTTAAAAATGTAA
>JBFKKF010000040.1:0-9949 GCA_041631355.1 Bacteriovoracaceae bacterium
AAAGCTTGTGGTTATCTCGCTCTTTTTGAGTCATCGAGTTAATCATAATCCGCATTTTTTTCATTTCATCTTCAGCTGGTGATAAATCACCAACTTGTCTGAGCATTCCACCCATTCCAGGAATCATTTTCAAGATATTTTGCATAGAACCAAGCTTATTAATTTGATCCATCTGCTTCATAAAATCATCAATGCTAAATTGTTGTTTTTCTAAACGCTTCATCATGCGTTCAGCTTCTTTCTCATCTATAGTTTCCTGGGCCTTCTCTACAAGAGAAACCACATCCCCCATATCGAGAATTCTTTTGGCCAGACGATCCGGGTGAAAAAGCTCAAGCTCTTTCATCTTCTCACCTACCGAAATGAACCTAATAGGAACTCCTGTAACGTGCTTGATTGATAACGCAGCACCACCTCTTGCATCTGAATCCATTTTTGAAAGAACAGTCCCAGTTAGGCCTACTTTCTCGTGAAAGACTTTTGCCACATTAACGGCTTCCTGGCCGGTCATAGCATCAGCAACTAATAATACCTCTGGATCTTTGAGTTCATTTTTAACATCAACTAACTGCCCCATTAAGTCTTCGTCAACTTGCAATCGCCCAGCGGTATCCACAATAACAACTTCCTTACCGAGTCGTCTTGCTTCCTCCATACCAGCTCTAACAATGTCCTTAGGTAGTTGAGTTAAATCCGAATCAAAGTAATCAATGGACATATTTTTAGCATGCTTGATTAGCTGATCTTTAGCGGCAGGTCTGAAGTTATCGGCTGGAATTAGATAAACATTTTTTTTACTTTTTCCCTTAAGATAAAGTGCTAATTTACCAGTAAAAGTGGTTTTACCAGCACCGTTTAGTCCCACGATAAGAATTGGGTTCAAGGGACGATCTAGCTTTAGCTCTTCGTTTTCATCCCCCATTAGCGCACTTAATTCGTCATGCATAATTTTAACGAACTGCTCTCCTGGATTTATTCCACGGATAACTTTTTCCCCCATGGCCTTTTCTTTTACTTTGGCCACAAACTCTTTAACGACTTTGAAGTTTACATCCGCCTCAAGTAAGGCCGTTCGAACTTGCTTTAGGGTATTTTCAATATTTTCTTCGGTAATCTTTCCTTTACCGGATAAATTCTTAAATGCATCTGAAAACTTCTCACTTAAAGTATCAAACATTACTCACCTCTTACTAAATCACATATATATTCACGACATTCTTCAATTGATAAAAAGCATCGTTTAGCACCGTATTCGTAATACATTCCACTTGCCTCATCCGAACCATGTGCCCATAAGGCACCTAAGGAAACAGCTCCCAAACTTTTCCCTCCAATAATATCTCCTAAGGAGTCACCTAAGATGATTACTTCCTCTGGGTCAATATCGTAGAGCATCTCTTGTAGTCCTGTGATATCAGGCTTTTGAGGAGCTTCTCCACCACAAACCATGGAGTCAAAATAACTGAGTACCCCTTGGGCACTAAGGATATCACTAGCTGATTGTCGCCCTCGGGCAGTCCAGACATATAAATGAGCACCTAACTCCTTAAGCTCTGTTAGCATGTCCTTGATTCCAGGAAATAGGGCCTTATCTAACTGAGTTGTATCAATTAGGGTCCCATCATGATCAAAAACTATATGTTTAACCTTTTTCATATTTACGTCTTTTACTAATCGTTGTAATTGAATTGCCATGCATAATAAAGCATTTTCACCGCAATTACAAAGTAAGATTGATTCTTGTCGCAAAAACATGAAAGCAATCAAGTTAGGAAGTATAGACTTTCGCTCCCCGTTATTATTGGCCCCCATGGCGGGGATCTGCACTCCTCCTTACAGATTACTTATGGAAGATCTCGGCGCAGGGGGAACTGTGAGTGAGCTTATCTCATGTCACGGAATTATGCACCAAAACAAAAGAACTCTTGAGATGCTTAAGATTGATGAACGAGAAGAGCATGTAGGAATTCAACTTTTTGGAGAAGATGCGATTGCCATGGCCCAAGCCGCTAAGGTGGCACTAAAATCCCGTCCCAAGTTTATTGATATTAATATGGGTTGCCCGGTTAGAAAAGTTGTCACCAAAGGTGGTGGCTCAGCTTTAATGAAAAAAATTGAAGACCTAGGCCCCCTATTTAGCAAAATGAAAAATGCTATTGATGTACCCCTTACAATAAAGATTAGAACCGGCTGGGATGGTGATGACATCAACGCTGATAAAATTGAAAAAATTGCCCTTAACGAAGGGGTTGAATGGGTGGCCATACATGGTAGAACTCGGGCACAACAGTATACTGGTAAGGCCAATTGGGACTATATCGAAGAGTTTGCTAGTAATGCGACACTTCCTATTATTGGAAATGGAGATCTTCACCAACCTCATCAGGCCAGAGAACGAATGGATAAAACAAATTGCAAGGCCCTCATGATTGCCAGAGGTGCACTTAGAAATCCGTTTATTTTTTTAGAAGCTTTCAAAGATGACAGTGAAACCTATGATTCTCTTTTCGCTGGTAAAGATTATTTTGAAATCATCGACCGCCTCTATCAATACACTTGTGAAACCTACGACAATGAAAGAACTAGACTGGTACAACTTAGAAAATTAATTGTCTGGTTTGCCGCTGGTTTTCCAAACGCGGCAAAATTCAGAGACGGCATGTTCAAGTCTCAAAATCTAGAAGACTCCATGAGAATTTCAGAGGATTTTTATCTAAGTTTGGGTGAATCCAAAAAGAAAATTAATTTTGATGAAGTCTTTATGAACTCAGGGCATGGTTAAGGATTTTTATACTCCGCAATACCATAGAGACTGTTTTCTTCATAAATAAATATCACTGAATCTCTACCCGAATGATACTGAATTGCATTACCGACACATTTCATGTTAGACGATGGAAAAGCTAGGTTTACTTCCGTATCATTAATAATATCTCTTTTATATAAAAGACCATTTGTTGAGCAATAATAGACATACTCGTTATTACTGGCATCTTTTCGATACTTAAATGCAGCTATATTTTGGTCGGTAGTCTCAAAGGTTGTAACTGTTCCACCTCCAAGTGGAAGGTTAGAAATCACTTTATTTTTTCTGGTAGCGATTAACCAATTATTATTGGTAGCATCGAAATCAAACTGATTATGAATCAAATCAGGTTGATTAGTATGGGCTATGGTACAAGTCGTCCCAACACTTCCAGTACAAGCTTCAAAGGTCAGAGATTGTCCAAATTCTACATCATTTCTACCGAATACAAAGGTTTCACTAGGAGTGACTGGATCTATTTCATCTAAAATAACATGATTACCATCTCCTCCCATATGTCTAAGAGTGTACGAGAGAAGCTTAGAGCCATTGTAGCCAAGAAAAAGACTCCTACTACCACCTTCCATCAGGGTTAACCCCTGACTTACCCATTGCCCAGTTGTTAGATCTAAATAATACAAAATAGTTCCGTTATTATGATAAAGTCGATTATTTGCCGTATCAATTTTGAAGGCACAAGGCATACTCCACCCACAATTAGGAATGGATGTGGTCGTTGCTACTGCTCCATCGGAAAATCCCCCTTTAGAGCCATCTCCCGCAATATGAACTAAATTTCCTCCAGTAAGAGAGAATTTTACTATCTGGTTTTCTAATACATTTTTTACATAAACATCATCACCATCGATGTCAAAATAATTAATTTGAGAATATCTAGCGGAGATTGGATTCTCTCCTACACCAAAATTTCTTGGCTGTCCCGCAATGGTTTGAACATTGCCACTATCATCGACATAGCGGATAACACCCATATCGAGGAAGTAAATTTTTCCAAATTCACTTACAAAAGCACTCATAACATAAACATTACAACTTAAAGCTGCTGTTCCGTCAGCACATCTTCCATTAGTTCCACTACCTAGGATCTGTGTCCAAGTGTTACCTACTGGATCATAAACATGCATTGAATGCCGTTGATGCGTCAATAAGTAGAGCTTACCGTCAAGTCCGGTAAACTTTCGTCCTGACCAACTACTTACGGTAGGATGGGGAGCCTCACTTGCTCCTGTAGATAGATTTAAATTGGAATTATTACCTATGCTTGAACCACTGGCTCTATTACCACAGTTTGGATCAGGGGTAGTTTTCACTTGAACCATGGCCTTAGTAAGTGCAGAAGTAGCTTTATCATATGAAATTGCGATCCCATAAGTAGGACAAGTACTTAGATCAAAAGGGCTAAGATCCGCTGACATATTCCCAGTCCCCGTACCTGAAATCGTGCATTGCTTTTTTATGGTTTGGGTTGAAGCTTCATAATACCAAAGATCTTTCCCGCTGCTAAAATAAATATTTCCATTGGGAGTTGGAAAAATTGCAGCATAAATTGGTGGTAAATTTGCAAGAAGGGCATTTTCATTTTCAGGGGGATTTGCTCCACCACCGGCAATAGTTGTGATAGTCCAGTCAGCTGATGCAAGGTCTACTTTTCTTATTTGATCTGTATCATAAATTAAAAGATCATCATTGTGATCTAAGGTAATTCGAATAATATCATTTACTGTTGCGGAGGCAGCAGGTCCACCATCACCAGAGATCGAGTTGGTGTCTGGAATAAGCACCTTAAGTATACCATCGACTGGATCAATATAGGTTAGTCCAATCCCATTATAGTTAAAAAACACTGTACCTGTTTTAGTGACAGCTAATGCTTGGGTATCGGCATAATCGGTGTAACTATCTTCTCCTCTTCCAACGAGAATTGCGGAAGTAGCAGAGCCACCAATACCAAGAGAAGTATTTCCACTTAGAAAATTTACACTCCCAGTATTTAGGGCGTTGGACACAGAGAGTACAAGGTTAGAACCAGTGTCTTGAACTTCTAGTTTTATTTTATAAAATGAGCTAAGGGGGGATGCAGCTGCTAAGTGAACACAGCCTGTTTGTGTGCCACTGATAGAGCAGGCTCCATTAACCCCATTATTAAGACCGCTTTGTAATGTCGTATAGGTTATATCATCCTCAGTATACGAAAGGGTAATATTTCCGGAGGGAATAGGATTATCATCTGACATCGTCCATTTTACGTAGATATCGTTTCCAATGGTGATTGTTGTATCCGCTGTTGTTAATGGGCTACTTGGGGAGTCAGTAGAGCTTGCCACTAAATAGGAAATTACCGGAGGTGGGTCAGGATTATAATTAATAGTATATAGATCAGAGCCCTCTGTTCCATTTCCCACATTACTCATCACAGAGATATTTTTAGCAGAATCCATTATCCAAAGTCTTACAGCATAATCATCACCAATAGGTGCAAGAATATAAGGATAATCATTTAGTACCCATGAAGTTGTTACTGCCTCCCCTATTGACTCAAGGGTTTTCCAACAAGTAGCACCCTCAACAGGGGAAACGGTATCATTATATTTTAAACAAAATGCATACACCCCAGCAGTATCATCACCCGCCGTTAGGTCAATTAAGGTGTTATTATTAATCGTTGTCAATGCTCCATCATTAATCTGAAGAGTACTAATGGTTGGAATAACTGTATCTCTTTTCCAAGAAGAATTAATCACAGTAGCGTTACCAGCTGCATCTGTCTGGGTGAATTGATAACTATAAGTTCCATCACTTGTCTGAGTTGAAGTAGAGTGACTCCAAGTACCACTGGAACATGTTGCCGTCGAAGTTTCAGTTCCACTGATATTTATACTAAGACCATCTTCACAACTTCCTCCCATTGTCACTGAGTCTGAATTTACATATGATCCACTCACAAAGTCAGGTTGAGTCAAATTTGGAGCTATAGAGTCTTTAATAAAGTCTCTCGTTACTGAGTTTGAGTTTCCTGCAGCATCGGAGTGAGATATATTTAGGGTAACTGTCCCTTCACTGGCGGCGCTAAAGTCTAATGCCTTAGTAAAACTTCCACCACTACAGCTGACGGTATCAGTAACAGCGCCAGTAAAGCTTATACTCAAGGTATCTTCTGAGCATGATCCACTCACGCTAACAGATCCTTGAGAGCTATTATTAATGTATGAGTTAGCTGCAGGTGAAGAAAAAGAAACCGTAGGTAGCACAGTATCCTTAGTTAAGTTAATACTTAAAGTTGTTGCCGCGTTTGAAGCCGCATCTGTTTGGTCAAAACTCAAATTTATTGCTCCCTCACTAAGAGAACTCGCATCGATATTCTTTGAAAATACTCCACCGCTACAATTAAGACTGTCTGTAATTGCTCCGGAAATATTAATGCTCCCATCCTCAGTGCAAGTTCCACTAAATGTATAAGTACTCACATTCGAGGCATTGATATAATCCCCATCACTTGGGGTGGATAAAACAAAGCTAGGAATCAATGTATCTTTAGTTAGATTAATAGTTAATGTGGTGGCAGTATTTGAAGCCGCATCTGTTTGATCAAGGCTTATACTTACTGCTCCTTCTGCAAGAGAGTTCATATCAATATTTTTAGAAAAGCTTCCCCCACTGCAATTAAGTGTATCGCTTAAATCTCCAGAAATGATGATGGTACCGTCTTCACTACAAGTTCCACTAAAGGTGAAACTTCCCACATTAGAGGCGTTAATATAGTCACCATCACTTGGGGTCGATAGACTAAAGCTTGGGATAACTGTATCTTTGATTAGATTTATATTTAGCTGAGTTGCAGAGTTTCCAACCGTATCCGTTTGATCAAAGTTAAAACTTCTACTTCCCTCACTCAGGGCACTTAGATCAATATTTTTAGAGAATACGCCCCCACTACAATTCAATGTATCTGTGATTGCTCCTGAAATATTTATAGTACCATCCTCAGTACAAGTTCCACTAAAAGTATGGGTGCTGACATTTGATGCATTAATATACCCACCGTTAATTGGTGCACTCAGACTAAAGCTAGGGGCCACAGTGTCTTTGGTAACATTAGCAGTTTCCGTATTGGATGAATTACCTGCAAGATCAACTTGAGAGACTGAAATCGTAACGGAACCATCACTTAAGGTTGAGGTATCTTGACTAAAGCTCCAGGCATTTGAATTACATGCCTGGGAATAATTTTGTCCCCCTACCACAACAGAAACATTATCAGGACTACTGCAGCTACCACTTAATGAGTAAGCTCCAACATTAGAAAGGTTTATATTTGCTGGTGTGTTCAGAGTGACAACAGGTACACTTGTATCCTTAGTCAAATTAATACTAATCGTAGTGGCAGGGTTCCCCACACTATCAACTTGATTAAATGTAAAAGTTCTTGCTCCCTCTCCTAAACCACTTAAGTCAATACTTTGAGAAAATACTCCACCAGAGCAATTAAGAACATTACTAATAGCATCACTAATATTAATATTGCCATCTTCAGTACATGTTCCACTAAATGTATATGCACTCACATTAGAAGCATTGATATATCCTCCGTTAATTGGTGCACTAAGATTAAAACTAGGAGGAATTGTATCCTTAATAACCGTTGTACTAACTGGCGTGGAAGTATTTCCGGCCAAGTCTGTTTGGGTAATTTGTATCTGCACATTTCCATCTGATATAACTGAGAGATCCTTTGTTACTGCCCAACTATTACCAAAACATAAGGCACTATATATTGAACTATTCACATCAATTCTAACATTCTCAGTATCATTACATGTTCCATCAATCGTGACCGAGTTCTTATTACTAAGAGAAATATTTGATACAGGATTTAGTGTGACGATAGGAGCGACAGTATCGAGTTTGATACTAGTGACTAAAGATTTTTCCATTAGGTTTTCTTTACTATCTATAACCCATAGGTAGACAATTTTCTTACCATCCCCAGCTGATAAAGTATAAGTTTCAGGTGCTACTGTACTCCACCCATTAAGACTTCCTTGCCCTCCTGGACAATTAGTTACTTGGGGAGTCACATCACTTTCAGTAATACACCATTTAGCAATCTTCTCATCATTATAGACATTAACCGACACTTCCAGATCATTGGTTAACTGCTCCGAAAGAGTATCCGGATCGGAGATCGAGAAAATAATCCCTTCGAAAGCCTTCAAAGAGACACCTGAGAGCTTTAGCTCTGATTCCTCGACACAGGATACAGTAATAAAAATGAGTACTAAAAGTCTCAGCATTAAGTCTCCAAGTCACTAACCAATATCTCATTATAGTATCGGAACAAGATGCCCCAAACTTTAGTGTAAAATCAGGCACTTAGAATTGATCATCAGTTAACAATGAATATAAACTGAGTAAGATTTATGGCAAATTATGTTTATACATTGTAATTATGAGTAGTTATAAATTCTATACCAATCAACTGTTTGAATCCTTCTGAAATCCATCTAGCTAACTATAAGCTATGGAAAAGACACGATTAACCATGTAATTAGTTCAAGTTCTCTAGTTTTAAAGCCGATATAGATATTGATGAAATTATTTTGGACTTTGTTACTATTCACCACTCCATTTATGGCCCACTCCATGAGCTGTAATGATGTGAGAACAGAGCTTTTGGCCCTAGAAAATAAATTACTTAAGGCCAAAGAGCGCGGCTGTTCTGGCTGCCCTACCAAGCTAGAACTTGAAAAAGATTATAATAAAAAGTTAGCCGAATACGTTATCGCTCAAGGTCTATTTAGTATCGTTAAAATGATCGAAGCATCCCAGGCCGAACTTTCAAGTAAGTTGGATATTAGTGCCATCCCAGATATTGATTTAAAAAGAATCACCCAGGCCCAAGTTAAGCTCTCCCAATTTGAAAATAATCTTAATAAGGCCGTGATACTTGAAAATGCCCTCGCAACACATAAAGTTGCAAAAAAGATTGATGAATCCACAAGAGAGTTAGCTGGCACTAGAAAGGCCAGTGTTTATTTTGATGATTATAATGGTGAATCTATAGCTGAGCTTGAAAATCATATTGGCAAAAAATGTGCCACCAATGCGGCAAGAGAACATGGCCCATTTTGTAGTCAAATTGAATCTGCCAGAGACGACAATTCTGAACAATATGATATTTATCTTCAAACTCTCCACGGGCTTTTAACGGCAGATGAAAAACTCGATTTTGATAAAACCATCCAGGCCAATCAGCGTCTCCAGAGAGGTACCCGTTTTGAAAATTACCGAGACAAATTAAATTTATCTATCAATTATGATGGGAAATATAAAAACATCTCTCCTGAACAATTGAAGTCAAATGAGTATTTTAAGAGTCTAAAGAAAATAAAAATCCTGATGAATTCTATGCAAGAAAATCCAGACAATGAAAACTTAAAAAAAGAATTTTTTAAACAGACAGCAACGCTGACTAATTATAGTGTAGAATTTGGAGCAACTAAACTAGCGGATAGTGGTACACCAGAAGCGATAGATTATATTCAAAAGAATATTAATAAGAATATGAATACACTTAATGTTCCTGATTTTATTCTAAATAAGCCAATTGAAAATTCATTTAAAAACACTAATAAACGAATCAACATCCATCTTGGAAGATATGAGGGGCATCTAAACAATGAAATAAAAAAAGAATTTGATCTTATTAAAAGTGTAAAAGTGGGTGACAAAACGATTCAAGCAATTTGCAAAAGAAATTATAATGTGCAATGCCTAGAAAAGATCTGTCCCCCTTCTACTAATAGTAAAAAGATTTCTTCGTGTCCAGTAGATACAAAATATGGACTAGACTCGCTAATTAATAAATATAATGAGTATCAAGATCACAAAAGTTCTATGGATTATTTAACATCTGCTTCCCAATGTCTCAAAGAAAGAACATCGAAGCAAAAAGAATCTTGTTTAGAAAAATTCTCAGGAAACATTTCTAATAATACAGAGCTCGAGCAAAAGAAAATTGCCCTAAGAGAAGCTGAAAAGAAGTTATCCGAATTAAATGGCAGGCAGCCTTTTAAAACTTTAAATATGTATAAAGCAGTGGCCATACAACGTCTTAATCATCAA
>JBFKKF010000041.1:0-9875 GCA_041631355.1 Bacteriovoracaceae bacterium
CACTGGTCTTTTAATCTATTTCAGTATAGCATCATATGCATTAAACTTCTAATCTCTAGGGGCATGCAATGCGAGTAGTTATACTGTGTGGAGGCTCAGGTACTAGACTTTGGCCAATCAGTCGGACTAGTACTCCTAAACAATTTATTCCCTTATTCGGTGGTCAGTCCTTATTTCAATTAACCATCAATAGAAATCTAAACCTAGCATCTCAATTCACAATAATGGTTAATGAGAATCAATTAGAACTATGTCAGAAACAAATACCTGCGTCCCTACAAGATAAGGTTAGCTATATCATTGAGCCCTGCGGAAGAAATACCGCCCCAGCAATCACTCTAGCTGCTCTGAGTTCCGAGGGAGAAGACTTACTCATCCTGCCAAGTGACCATCTCATTAAGAATACCTCTGAATATGAAGCTACTGTTAGCAAGGCCCAGTCATTATCCCAAGGAAATAACCTCGTTACTTTTAGTATAAAGCCACAATATCCCGAGACCGGATACGGCTATATAGAAGCCAACAACGAAAATGTTGTCTCATTTAAAGAAAAGCCTGATAATGAAACAGCAAAAAAATATCTAGCCGCTGGTAACTATTTTTGGAATAGCGGAATGTTTTTATTTAATTCTGATACCTATCTATCTGAGATTGAAGAATTTGATAATGAAATTCTTACTAAATCAAAAACAGCATTAGCTAACGCTAAAGTTGAAAATAATATCATCTACATTAATAAACAAGATATGGAAGCAATTCCTTCGAACAGCATCGACTATGCGGTTATGGAGAAAAGCCAAGCTGTAAAAACTGTTCCAGGGGACTTTGGTTGGTCTGATCTTGGCTCGTATGACTCACTATTCGACGAACTTCCAAAGGATGAAAATAATAATACTCAGACTCAAAAATATGAGGCGATTAATTCTCACAATAATCTGATTTTAAGTACTGAAGACAAACTTATTTCAACTATCAACATCGATGATTTAATTATTGTTGATACTCAAGGTGCCTTATTAATCGCCAAAAAAGGCGAGGGGCAACTCGTCAAAGAACTTAGAGAAAAGGTAAAGCATAGTTTTCCCGAACTACTAGATTAACTTTGCAGAGTCTTTATCTAATACAAGAATCGCATTAGAGTGTTGCTTAATAGCTGTAGCTGGCACCTTTGAATTAATATCACCATTAACAATTTTTTGTATAATTTCAGCTTTGGTTTCACCTGTGGCCACCATAAGGCAGTATTTTGAATCCAGTATCGTACCAATTCCCATAGTCACTGCTGTTAAGGGGACTCCACCTTTTCGAAACAAAACTTTATTCGATCGTCGAGTTGAACTCGTAAGCGCAACAACCCTTGTTCTAGAATCAAGACTTGAGCCTGGCTCATTTAGTCCAATATGGCCATTAAGTCCCACTCCTAATAATTGCAAATCAATACCGCCACATGACTTAATTTGATCTTCATACTCACTAGCCGCTTTATCAATATCTTCCTGGTTTACTGCTGGAACAAATAAATTTTTTTTATTAAAGTCTAGCTGATTCCATAGGTGAAGATTTAAATATGACTCATAAGAATTAGGGTCGTCTACTGCTAAGCCAATATACTCATCTACTGCAAAACATTTCACATCATTATATTTTAAATTCTCTTGCTGCGATCTTTGAACTAATTTATGGTAAATGGCATCCATAGTTCTACCAGTTGCAACTCCGAGATTTGCACTTGGTCTTTGTTTTACTAATTCTAAAATCTGATCTGCTACAAACATAGATGCTTCAGCAGCACTATTAAATACCTTAATTTCCATATCTTATATTATAATCAATACTTAGCACTGTTCAAGAAACTAAGTACCTAAAAGCTCTAATAATATGTAAAATATTCGGATACCGAAACTTTTCATTGAAAACCGAAAATATCTAAGGCACATTGCATTACATGAAGAAGCAACAAATTAGAATACTTTTATGTGATGATGATAAATACTTTAGAATGGCCGTTAAAGACCTCATACATGATCATGGCATAATAACTGAAGCCTCCAATGAAACAGAAGCTTTTGAGCTCTTAAATAATAATTTCTTCAACCTTGCTCTTATCGACATGGATATCGACGGACCTAGGTCTGGCCTAAAGATCTTAAAATTGGCCAAATCCCAAAATATTCACTCTATTATTCTAAGCTCCCAGAATGAAGAAGATATTATCGAAAAAGCCTATGAAGCAGGTTGTGATCATTTCTTAACTAAAATTCATTACCGAAGTCACTTGGATCCTTATATTCACAATTATAAAAAGAATTATTTGAGTGATGACCTTAATAAGTTTTTTACTAATAAATACATCACTCAAGATAGCGAATTAATTCAGGAAATTACTAAGCTGTGTAAAATAAACCTAAAAAATAAAACTGTCTTTATAACAGGTGAAACTGGAGTGGGAAAGAGTCTAATTGGCGAATTATTGCACCAGCAAACTTACGATGAATCAAAGCCATTTATTCATCTCAATTGTGCAGAGGTACCAGAAAATCTTATTGAGTCTGAGCTTTTCGGACACACCAAAGGTGCATTCACAGGGGCCGAAAGCAATAAAGTCGGTAGGTTACAACAAGCTAATGGGGGAACCCTTTTTCTGGATGAAATCGCCACCATGCCCATGAGTATGCAACAAAAGCTACTTAAGGCCATTGACCAAAAATCATTTTATCCCGTAGGCTCTGATAAACCAGTTCAATCTGAATTCACTTTAATTACAGCTACCTGTGAAGATTTATTTGAAAAAATCCATAATAAGCAATTTAGAAAAGATTTTTTCTTTAGAGTAAGTGGAATTAATTTAGATATTAAGCCGTTAAGAGATCGAGTTGAAGACATTCCTTTACTTGCTAAACATTTTATCAACAAGTCCCCCCGACGTTTTATTATTAAAGATGATGCTATCACAGTATTTAAAACCATGCCTTGGCCAGGAAATATAAGAGAGCTAAAAAAGAAGATAGAGATCCTCTCCACCACAGATAAGGGGATTATTACTGCTGGTGATATTTCAAATACTCAAAGTTTTTCCGTAGAAGATCTCTTAACCAACGCTCAAAAAAACTATATTGCTAAAGAAGGATTACGAAACTTCATTAAAAAAGTTGAAGAAGAGAGTATAAAAGAAGCCATGACTCGAAATCATGGAAAGATTTCTAAAGCGATCAAAGAACTTAGGATTTCTGCCTCTGCATTTTATCGAATTTTTGACAAGTTAGGATCAAACGCATAATTGGCACAACTTTTGCTCTAAAGTTAGGTAACTAACAAAGGAGCTAAGATGAATAGTTTACAAGAGAATATCCTAAGGCAATACCGCTCAAAATTTCCAAATGACACATTAAAAGAAATTTCTCATAAAACAGGAATTCAAATTACAAGAGTTCATCGTATCTTCAGCGGTGCTGAAATGAAAATCAGTGAATTTGAAGCAGTAGAAAAAGCCCTCGCAGAAAAGGATGAATCAATAACAGGTGATCTTATTTCCACGACCTACAGATGTCTCACCAAATTAAAAGCAAGTAAATTACATAAAATTTTGGCCACTATGAATTATGCTCTAAAAATTGAAGAGCTAAAAAATCATGACCCAAGTTTTGGATTTAGTAATATTCAATCTGCATAAAATAATCAAAGGAGCTTTTATATGAATTATATGATTACATCCCCAGAAAGAATGATTTTAGAGTCGTTAAATAAGTCTAGCAAAAACTTAAAAGAAATACATAACTGTACAAGTCTAGATCCACAATTGATTCAAAACGTCCTAACCAACCTACTGAGTAGAAATATGGTTCGTACACATAATCAGGTTTATCAACTAAATAAAAATGCTCCAGAGTGCTATATAAATGATTTAAATGAAAAAGAAAGTAAAATTTTTGAAGCTCAGACCCTGATAGAAACCTGTATTGAGCAATCTATTGAAGGACAGAATAGCTTATTCAAATTTAAAAAAATCTATCTCTCCCCTAGAGATAAAAAAATGCTACAGGCAATGTTGATTAACATCGAAACTTTTCTCAATAACGTTAACAAGAATGATAAAGCGAGTACCAAAGACGAGTCCATCATTTTCTGGGGAAGCGCCATTTATGGAAATTTATTAGAAGACCTTGTTAACGATTAATTTTTTCGGCAACTACGTCGCCTAGGTGGATATAAGTCTCCATACCCTTGTATGTATTATCAATAATATCTTGACTTGGTTGCCATGCCCCTTTCTCTCCACAAATAATAACTGTACTTCCACCAAATAAAAAATAGCCTTTTTCATCACCTCGCATAAAGGGTTTATGCTCATCAAAGGATTGAACAATTTTCCCAACGCAGGTAGCACCAACTTCAATATAGGCTAATTTTCCAAAGTTATTCGTATCCAAAATAGATACCCTTCGTTCATTTTTTATAAAAATATCATTCCTATACTTCAATGCAATGGGATTAACCGAGTGGTAATCACCATGGACCGGAAAACTTTCAAGAGTTTTTCCATCGTCAGGATAATGATAGCGGTGGTAATCAACGGGACATAATCTCGCAATCATTAAAGGGCCGCCAGAAAATATGTCATTATATTTATTGCTTCCTATCAAATCCATCGCCTTTAGCATGTTTCCTTTAACTGGAACCTCTAACTCATCTGTGATTTCTTTGTGTCCAAAGTACCTCGCCTCTGCAAATGCACCCATCTGCTCAGTTGAGGATACAAAAGGACGCTTGCCATCTTTGAAGGAACGAATAAAAAATTCATTAAAACTTTTATAAGAATTATCAATTGAAGTCTCTGACAAACTTCCCGGATTATAATCATCAATCTGTATATCAAAATCCCTAATAAAACGTGGCACTTTTTTTCTGGATTTAGAAGAATCTTGAAGCTTGCCATAATAATTACTTAATCCTTTACTACCAATAACCGGGGCAAGGATTTTTCCAATAAAAGAATCATAAGCGAGCTTAACCATTTTCTCTCCATAGACCTTTTCAATTTCGACCTTCTGCGTATACCTATTAAAAACATTTATATTTGCATTTTTGCCCATCGCAACAATACTCCCTGTAGATTATTTATTAATTTTTCATTATTATATAACTCCTTTAAAGGAACAAAGCAAAAGGAGTCCTCTGTGAAGAACCTAAATTCCATAGTTATTTTTGTTTTAACTTTGTTAGCCTTCAACAGTCATAGTGCTGAAATCCCCAATGAATTACTCCAAATAGAAAAACGAATTATTAATGTTTACAAGAAAACTGTTCCTGCAGTTGTTAACGTTGCCAATATCAAAGTTGCTAGAACATTTTTCTACGGTGATGTCGTTGAAGTTCCTCAAGGGACAGGTACTGGATTTGTATGGGATGATGAAGGCCATATCGTAACTAACTATCATGTTGTTGAGGGCGGAAATAACTTTGTTATTACTTTCCACAATGATCATAATGAATATAAGGCCAAGGTAGCTGGGCTTGATCCAAAAAACGATATCGCTGTTCTAAAATTAAAGAATAAACCTAAAAAACTAACTCCTATTCAAATTGGTACTTCTGCTGGTCTAAATGTTGGTCAACTCGCCCTTGCCATTGGAAATCCTCTTGGCTTTGACCATTCTATTTCGAGAGGAATCATTTCTGCGCTAGGGAGAAAGATGGATGGAATTGGAGGAGTAAAGATCCATGACATGATCCAAACAGATGCGGCCATTAATCAAGGGAATTCAGGGGGTCCCTTATTGGATTCAATGGGAAAGGTAATTGGTATGAATACTATGATCGTATCAAGATCAGGTAGCAGTGCTGGGCTTGGATTTGCAGTCCCGGTAAACACAATTAAAAGAGTCGTTCCCCAACTTATTACCCACGGAAAAGTTATTAGACCTGGTCTAGGTATTGGAGTTTTAGAAGATCATATGCGTAAGTATTATGTAGGTGATAAAGGGGTTGCTATAACTTTTATTGACCCTGAGGGAAGTGCCGGTAAGGCAGGTCTTAAAGGGATGATGCGAGATCGTTTTGGACGTATGTATCTAGGTGACGTTATCTTGAAAATAAATGACATCGAAGTAAACTCTAGAGATGATATTTACCATGAACTGGAAAAATACAAAATTGGCGAGACCGTTACCATTGAATATCTTAGAGATGAGAAAAAGCGCACTGCGAAAGTAAAGCTTAGACAATTGTAGAAACATAAAATCAACAGTTTTTCAATGCGTCATAACCCCTTATTTAGTAGACTAAAACTATAATTTTTTACTAGAATAATCGATACTTTATCATCACCTAGAGAGAACTTATGGTAGCAATAGACTTTGGACTTAAACAATATCTTCAATCCCTAACCAAGCAATCCATTGAAGATTGGTCTATGCTAGAGAGAATAGTTACACTGAAAGAACTGAAAAAGGGTGATCACTTTTTTCAACATTTTGATCACTGTGACGAAGTTGCTATCGTAAAATCTGGATTATTTAGAATCTATCTGACTGATCATGAAGGTGAGGAAAAAACTTTCTCTTTTATACCTGAAAATTCTTTTATTTTGGACTTCTTTCTCTCTTGGGAAGAAAAGTCTAAAACCATGGTCTCCGTGCAAGCTATAGAGCCTTCTGAAATCTATGCTATTAAGTATAACCATTTCTTAGAACTCATGTCCCAAAATCGTCTATGGCAAGAAATTTATCGAGAAGTCTTATTAAGAAATTATATTTTTAAGACTAAAAGAGAAATTCAATTCGTCCAATTCAATGCCAAAGAACGGCTAAATATGTTTATGAATAATAGACGAATCGATATAAATCGCATCCCAAAAACATTTTTAGCGTCTTACCTAGGTATACAACCTCCATCTTTATCGAGACTTTTAAGAGACTTAAAAAACTCTGATTAGTTTTCACATTTGTTAACGAAACTTTGTGTCTAACCTGATAACTTGAGAGCATTGAAAGATTTATTCTTTCAAGTGCCTTTCCTTTGAAGGGTCACCCAAAAGGTGACCCTTTATTAAATCAAAACAATTTTTTATAACTTCTTAGGATCGAGCGCATCTCTAACTGCCTCACCAATGAAGTTAAATGCGACAAGTACCGTAAAGAGCGCTGTAAATGGATAAAGTGCTAACCACCAACCAATAGTAAAGTTCTTTTGTGCCTGGGCAAGCAACTCTCCCCAACTAGGCGTCGGTGGGGTAAGGCCAAACCCCAGATAATCAAGAGCCGCTAAACCTGAAATTCCTCCGGCAATTACAAAGGGAGAAAAAGTAATAATTGGCCCTAGGGAATTTGGAAGGATATGTTTAAAGATAATTTTAGTATTTCCAAGCCCTATCGCCTTAGCAGCTTCCACATATTCTCTCTTTCTATTTTTCAAAAACTCAGAGCGAATATAAATACTTATACTAATCCATCCGAATAAACTCGAAATAATAATCAAAAGTGTAAGACTGGGCTCAAATACAGAGATCAAAATAATTAATAAAAACAGCACTGGAACTGTACTAAGTATTTCGGTAATTCTTTGTCCTATTAAATCCCAAACCCCTCCATAATAGCCTTGTAATGCTCCAAGAATAGTTCCAATAATAAAAGTAATTACCCAAACCCCTATTGCATAGGCAATAGAGTATCGAAGTCCATAAAGTAGCCGGGCAAATACATCTCGTCCCCTATCATCTGTTCCCATTAAATTCTCACCTGATGGAGGTGCTGGATACTCATCTACATTCTTATTGGACTCATAGGGATCCCACTTAATAAGGGGCCAAACTATCTTGTCACCTTCTGAAAGTTTTAGTTTTCGATAGTCCACCTGCATTGTATCGGTTATTCCAAATTCCTTAACCGAGTAATCTTTTACAAAAGGAAAATAAATATCACCTTGATACTGTAGAAAAATTGGTTTTGAGTTTGCCCAGAACTCTGCAGTAAAACTAAAAAAGCATAAGGCCAATATCAACCAGATAGAGTAATAACCAGTTTTGTGAGACTTAAAGCGTCTCCACTTATTTAAAGTTTGTTCATTTTTAATTCTTTTTTCTATCATTTGAAATCTATCCTTGGATCAACTAACACAAGTGCAATATCTGAAATAATATTTCCAATTAACATTAAAAAAGCTTGAATAAATATTAACCCCATTATGACGTTATAATCTCGTGCCAAAATGGAACTAAACCCCAAAAGCCCAATACCATCAAGCTGGAATACCTTTTCAATTAGAAGTGATCCTGCAAAAAAGATTCCTAAGAACCCTCCGATCCCCGTAACAATAGGAATCAAAGCATTTCTTAGGGCATGTTTAAGATAAACAACTTTTTCAGATAAGCCTTTGGCCCTGGCCGTCCTTATATAGTCCTGCGTAATCACATCCATTAAAGAATTTTTCATTAGTAGAGTTAAAGTGGTGTAAGAGCCAATAGTGTAGCAGATCGTTGGAAGGATGAAGTGATAAATTCTATCAACAAATTTTTCCCAAGTATTCATTTCATCATAAAAGTCAGAGTATAGTCCCCCGATTGGAAAAATATCTAGAAAACTTCCCCCTGCAAAGTAAACGATTAAGAAAATACCTAGCATGAAGCCAGGAATGGCATAGGCAACAAACAAAATAAAACTAGATATTAAATCAAACTTGGAGCCGTGTTTTATAGCTTTTAAAACTCCTAGAGGGATTGAGATTAAATAACTCAAAATCAAGGAAACAATACCAAATTGTAATGAGACTGGAAATTTACTCATAATCACTTCAGTTACTTCTTCCTCATATGTAAATGACTCTCCGAAATCTAGAGTCGCGAGATTTTTAAGCCATATCCAATAACGAATATGTACTGGTTTATCAAATCCATATTGCTTTTTAAGCGCATCTAATACTTCTTGAGAGACTGTCGAAGTTCCTGCCTTAGTACTGGCCCCACTTCCTTCTGACTGTCCGGAAAATTTCAATGCTTGAATTTGTTGTTCAATTGGAGAACCGGGGGCAAGGTTAATAATAAAAAAAACAACTAACGTAATCCCAAGTAAAGTTGGAACCATCAAGACTAATCGTCTTAGTAAATAATTTCCCACTACTATATTTCCTTTTTCATTTTAGATTTAAACTTCCAAAACTTAGTACCGATACTATAATCATAAGTGTCTTTTTCTCTTTCAATTCGATCTGTGTGTCCATACATCGTTTTTTCCTTATAGGTAAACCAAACATAGGGGTATTCATCTACAATAATTTTTTCAACTCTTCGCAAAAGCTTAATTCTTTCAGCACGATTGTGAATATACTTTGCCTTTGTCATAAGTTCGTCAGCTTCCTTATTAGAAAACCCTATAAAGTTTGAACCACCTTCAAAAGATTTCGTATGCCAAATTTGAATTGGGTTCCAATCTAACACCGCACTCCAGGCAAGTCGGCAAGCATCAAATTTTCGCTCCTCCAATAATTTCACAAATGAGTTCCACTCAATGAGCTTGATATTAATCTCTACCCCTGCTTTTTTGGCATCTTCTTTAAAGATTGTAAGATACTTCATAAAACCATCCCATGGCTCCATGATCGTAATCGACAATTTAGTTTTTCTTCCATCAATGACTTTATCTAAAATATTGTCCCCGTCAGTGTCACTCCATCCTGCTCTTTTTAATATTTGAAGTGCAAGCTTGGGGTCAAACTCTACTGGTTTAATATCTGGAGATGCATAAGGCGAGCTAGGATAAATTGGTCCTTGAGCAGGTACAGAGTAGCCATACTCAAATTTTTCGATCATAAGCTTTCTGTTAACAAGATGAAATAATGCTTTTCTAACTCTTCTATCCTTGAGTATAGGGTGCTTCATATTCCAC
>JBFKKF010000042.1:0-9848 GCA_041631355.1 Bacteriovoracaceae bacterium
GGCTAATCCAGCAGTAAGAAACTGCCATAGGAGCTTAAACTTTGCTGATACCCCATCTGAGTTCTTTTTAATGATTTTTAAGTAATCATCTAACCAGCCTAGTGCAAAGTATGAAACCATCACGGCCAAACTAATTAAAAAAGGTTTAGAAGTATAATTACCAGCAAAAAGACAGCTAATAACCACTGATCCAATAATAAAAATCCCACCTAAAGTAGGCGTTCCCTTTTTCTTAAAGTGTGATTCTGGTCCATCCTCGCGTATTGACTGGCCAAATTGCTTAACCTTCATATACGCAATAAATCTCTTACCCCAAAAGATAGAAATTATTGTCCCTAAAACGAATGCAATAAACGAGCGAAGCGAGATATATTTGAAAACGTTGAATAGGGTCATATCTCCACTTAAGGGATATAATATATGATATAACATTAAGAATTCCTGAATTTAGTCTAACATTAGCTTATATCTAGAACTGACTCTAATTGTAAAGACCTACTGCCTTTTAAAAATATGTACTTAGTTCCCTTTATGACGTTTAGGAATTCTAATTTTAGCTCATTTACTGTTTTATAAATTTTAGCACCTTCTCCATAACCCGCTTGGTAATGATGTGCATAACGCCCAACGAAGATACAGTTGGTGGCGCCATTTTGTGCAAGGTGTTTTCCAATTGCCCGGTGCAAAATATCACTTTGCTCACCTAGCTCATTCATATCCCCCATAACAATTGTGCACTCCGACAAACCTGCGCCCAATTTTTTTACTCTGTCTACAAAACCATCATAAGCCACTTGCATAGAACTCGGATTAGCATTATATGCATCAAGGAATACTTTCTTTTCTTTCCACTCAATCCACTCCGACCTATTCGCAGTTGGCTTGAATTTTTTGGCATTTGCAATAATTGAGTTTTGTTCATCCGGCAAAATATAATTTGCAATCATGAAGGCCACTGCTAAATTGAAATAATTATGTTTCCCAGTTATCCACTTATTATGCACAACAACTTCATTAATATTAACGTGATCATCTCCGAACTTAAGTTTATAGTCCGCCCCGTTTAATCCAAAGCTTAAACAGTTTCCTGCTATCTCTTTTAAATATTGATCATCACTATTTTTAAAAAATACTTCACTACAGTACTTTGCAAGTACAGACTCTTCTTCAAATACTTTTTGTCTACTACCAAAAAACTCTAAATGTGTGTCCCCTATATTTGTAGTTACTCCGAATTGAGGTCTTAATATTCTACATAGTACTTCTATTTCACCTGGATGATTGCTTCCAAGCTCTACAATTGCATACTCAGTATTGCTATTTATCTGAAAGAGCGTGAAAGGGACTCCTAAGTTATTATTGTTATTTTTCTGAGTACAGATAACTTTATCCTCACCCATCGTCTTTCCAAGTAAAAAGTTCAACATCTCCTTCGTTGTGGTCTTTCCATTTGAGCCAGAGATTCCAATAATTTTTCCTCCACGCTCTCTAAATTCGCACGCAACTGTTGCTCCCAGATCTTCAATAAAATTAATTATATTGTGAACTTTAATAAAATTTATCTTGTCGGAGTAACTTTTAATTTTCTCATCATTTTCAGTGCTACTTTCATAGGCAACATACTTGCACCCTTGACTTACTACTTTATCTAAGTGCTCCAATGGGTTAAATCTGTTTCCAACTATTGCTATAAATAACGACTTATTACTCAAGATTCTATTATCTACAGAAACCTCTAGTGTGGTTAATTCCCCTTCTAGGACATAATCTTTAACTGAGTGTAGCTTTTTAAGACTCTCTAGCTGAATCATTAACTAATTCCTTAATATACTCTAAATCTGAATATGGATGTTTAAACCCACGAACATCCATATAATCCTCATGGCCCTTACCTGCAATTAAGATGACATCATCAACTGCATTTTCAAGTGCGTATTTAATAGCTTCTTTTCGATCCTCAATTATCTTATATTCACCACTAAGTCCCACAGTAATATCTTTAATAATTTCTTTGGGATTTTCAAAGCGAGGATTGTCACTTGTGACAATGACATTGTCTGAGTATCTGCACGCTGCCATTGCCATCAATTTGCGTTTACTTTTATCCCTATCTCCCCCACACCCAAAAACCGTAATTAGCTTTCGTTTTGAAAAAGATTTTTTAAGTTCTTTACAAATAGAACTCAAGCCCTCTGGTGTATGAGCATAGTCCACTATAATTAATGCACTTCCATATTTTTGTATATTTAAGCGTCCAGGTGGTGCATTTAATTTTTCTACATATATTTCATCTTTTAAAAGAGGTTCAACTAAATTCTTTGCGAGGGCCAAGTTTACTTGATTATACTTCGTAGAAAAAAATAAGTTAGGCCCACTTATTGGATCAACAAGTTTAAGTTTTTCTTTTTGCTTAATTCGCTCGAGGAGTTCTGATTCAGTTTTGGCAATATAGACATGTCCGTTATTTCTAAGAATATTAAAAACTCTGAACTTCGCCTTAAAGTACTCTTCCATCGTTTTGTGATAATCAAGGTGATCCTGGGTGAAATTTGTCCAAGCAATTCTATCAAATCTCAAGCTTCCATACCTATGCTGGTCTAGTGCATGAGAACTTAGTTCCATAGCAAAGCATTTATACTCACCTTTATATTTGTACAAAATCTTTCTTAGATCTATGTATGAGGGGGAGGTTAAACTAAAATATTCTTTTTTATCATCATTTAAATAAACTCCCAATGTTCCACAGGTAAGTACATTTATATCTTGTTGAATACAAATTTGTCTCACCAAGTCAATTGTGGTGGTTTTGCCATTTGTACCAGTAACACCAGCACAGTAAATTTCATTCATATCAATTGGATAGAAAAAATTGAGTAAGTCTTCCTGGAGTATCTCATAGTCTGACCTAGATACACTAAACACTTTATTTATTTTAACGTCTAATTCATTATTAACAACACATAATGCATATTTAGACTCTGCAATTCTCTCTTTAAACTTTTTAAGCTCATCTTTTCCATCATTTAGATTATAAAATAAAATTGAACTCTCATTTGAATCTTGTGTTTTCCACTCAATGTTACTGATTCTACTAAAACTTCCACTAACATTGTATCTTTTCAGAATTTCTTTTAACTCAGTATTATTATTCATAGGTTGGTGCTGTAAAGTTCAACTTAATAACTGTATTTTTTGAAATAGGCGTGCCTGGCACTGGTGTTTGAGAACCTACAATTCCAAAGCCTGAATGATCGTATTTGACAGCGATTGAGTCTAGAATCTTAAAGGCAGAGTTTTTATCTAGTCCAACTAAGTTTGGAACAATTCCCTTTTTTATTTTTCTCGCAGAAGAATATTTCATTGAGATATTATCTATTGTCTTATTCTTACTCAACGTTTTTGCCATACGCGTATAGTTTTTATCTTTATACAAAATATTTTTCACTATTTTCTGAAATATTGGAGCCGCAACAGTATTTCCGTAATATCCTTTCTTCGGATCATCAACGTAAACAAATACAATAAACTCCTTGTTTACATTAACTGGAAAACCAATAAAACCTGAAATATAACCAGTATATCCACCTGACTTGTCCGCTTTTTGTGCCGTACTTGTTTTACCTGCAATCGTAAATCTTGGAACTTTTGCATTTGATCCTGTACCATCTTCCACCACTTCCACAAGCATATCAGAAATAACTTTTGCTGTTTTCTCCCTAACAACCCTAACTCTCTCAGCTTTGTTTTGATTGGACCTTTTTAAAATAGTTGGCTTAACATAGTACCCGCCGTTAACAAAAGGAGCATATGCAGCTAACATTTGAATTCCTGTTACCGCAACACCTTGTCCAAAGCTTATATTGCTCAACCTTAGTGGTGATACATTTTCTTTGTCATCAAAAATCCCCCTCGATTCAGCAGAAATTTCAATCCCTGTTTTTTTCCCGATATGAAGATCCTCTAATGTTTTTTTTAAAGATGGATAAGTTAGATCAAATGCTATCTTAGTTGTTCCTATATTAGAGCTATATTTTAAAATATCAGATACTGACAACCATTCAAAAACGTGATGACTGTCTGACTCACTAATAATATGGTTACCGACTTTAAATTTTCCTCTTTCACAGTAATAATTTGTATCAGATCGTACAATATTGTTTTCTAGCGCTGAGGCAATTGTAAAAGTTTTAAATATTGATCCTGGCTCAAATGGATCTGTAACAAAAGAGAGTTTTCTATTCTTCGAGCTTCTAGCGTAATTAGGGTCATAGCTTGGATAATTAGCAATGGCCCAAACCTCACCAGTTCTTGCGTCCATTACTGCTGCACCACCGCTTCTGGCCTCATGCTTTTCAACACCTTCTTTTAAGTACTCTTCTACTGAGGCTTGAATATCTTTATCGATGGATAAAACAATATCTTCTGCTTTTTTATCTAAGTTAGTACTCTTAAACTTTATGGGACGACCCTTAGCATCTCTTAAGTATTTATAAATTTCAGGCTCGCCTTTTAATTGGTCATTAAATTGATACTCCAAACCTGCAAGTCCATCATTATCCACTCCAACAAAGCCTATTAATTGTGACAATAATTCGTGATTTGGATAAAAACGACTGTATAAACTTTCTAGGACTATTGTTTTGAATTTTTTTATCTCGTTTACCTGCTCTTCATTCAACTCAATTTTTCTTGCTATCCAAGTAAACTTCTTTCGTTTTTTACTCCGCTCAAGAACTTTTCTTACTTTAATCTGTGGTAGTATTTCATCTAGGCGCATTAGCTCTGATCGTAATAATTTGAAATTTTTAGCATATGTGAATAGATTATATTTTTGCACATTAATCGCTAAGGGACTTTCGTTCCTATCTAGTATGTGCCCACGCTTAGGATATACTTTTGTTTTTCTAACGATCTGACTTTCGGAATAGCTTATCAGTTTATCTCTATTGAATATTTGCACATACGCCGACTTTCCGATTACTAAGGTAAACAAAAAAGTAAAAAGTACAAATATTGAGGTAATTTTAGATTTCATATATTATGGAATTAAAATGATCCGCTTTTCATCTGGTTCAACTAGATCATATTGTTTTGCATAAGCCTTCAATTTTTTAACGGATAACTCTCGTGCTCTTTGGGCCTTCAATTCTTTATTCTTAACCTTTTGAATCTTCATTCTCTTTGCAATCTCGTTATATTCATAATCTTGTTCAATTCCTTTCATTCGAATCAGTACATACATAATTCCAATAATAGAAACCACAAATATTAAGGGTAGTGTTTGAGATGTGAATATTTTTTCGGATAAATAATGAAAGAAAGGATTCGCCTTCTTTCTTGACCTTGTTTTTCTTACCATCACTCCTCCTTGAGCCTCAGATATTCTAACTACTCTTGAGTAAAACTCTCAACTTTGCACTCCGCGAGCGAGAATTTTCTGAAATCTCCTTCTCCGACGGGTAAATCGGCTTCTTTGTCAGTATTTTAGCAATATTTTTATGCTTTTGGGAAATTTCTTTATAAGTATGCTTAACAATTCTATCTTCAAGGGAGTGAAATGAAATGATGGCCAAGAGCCCACCAGGGGCCAAAATATCATATAGTTTTTCTATGGTATTTTCCAAAACCTCTAATTCTCTGTTTACAAATATTCTAAGAGCTTGAAAGGTCTTCGTCGCTGGATGAATCTTTTTATGTCTCAAATGCTTTGGATATGAATGAAAAACAATATCTTCTAATTCCTTAGTGGTTTCAATTGGTTTATCATTTCTTTTTTCAATGATGTTTTTTGCTATTCTTCGTGAGTAATGCTCTTCACCGTATTTATAAATTATATCTGCAATTTCTGTCTCATTAAAATTATTCAAAACTTCTGAGGCGGTGTAGACTTCATCGTTTTCAAAATCCATTCGCATATCCAGTGGAGCATCTTCTCTAAATGAAAATCCCCTTTCAAATTTGTCGAAATGATGTGATGAGACTCCTAGATCCATCAAAATACCATCAAAGTGAACCCCTTCTAGGTTTTCCTCCACCCAAATCGGAAAGTTTTCGTAATTTGTTCGTATTAAATTAACTCTATTTTCGAGCTTTCTTTCCTTGATGAGTTTGGTACCATTTTCAAATGCTTCAGGATCTTGATCGACAGAGTAAAAAATTGCATTTTTAAAACTCTCTGCAAAACCTAAGGTGTGTCCACCCCCACCAAAAGTCATATCTGCAAAAAAAACTTTTTCTTTTGAATTGGATCTCTCTTGAAAGTATTCATAGCATTCTGAATACAATACTGAGTAGTGAGATGTATAAGTTGAGCTGCTCATTCTACTTGGTTAACACATTTATTATTGTTTTGTTTTCTTCTGAGATAAAGTCTGGGTTTGTTACAACAGCGTATGTATTTTCTTTCTCAAAACTAATTGGACTGTCTACCAAACTAGGTACTAATTTCTCTACAAGTTTTTGTGCACTTGCATAGTTATTTTTCATAACACTCATTATTTCTTCAACGGTGCAATGATCACCTTCTCTCCAGCAATCATAATCTGTTACCATGGCCACCGTTGTATAAGCCATACCAGCTTCTTTAGCTAAGAAGGCTTCAGGTACATTAGTCATTCCGATCACATCACAACCAAAGCTTCGATACATCAACGATTCTGCTTTAGTTGAAAATTGAGGACCCTCAATACAAATATAAGTTCCACCTTTGTGATAGACTACATCGGTTTCACCCAACACTTCTGCAACTCTCGTTTGTAACGGGCTTGATACGGGATAGGCATTAGAAACATGGCCAACCATTCCCTTAGAAAAGAATGACCTTTCTCTTTGACCTTTGGTCCAATCGATAAACTGATCAGGCAAGACAAAATGAGTTGGAGCATACTCTTCTTTCAGTGATCCCACGGCCGAAATTGATACTACTGTATCTACTCCTAGACTTTTTAAGGCATAAACATTAGCCCGATAATTTATTTCAGAGGGGGTAAGCTTATGTCCCTGCCCATGTCTTGGGAGAAAGTAACATGTTCTTCCCGCTACTTTGGCTTCAAAAATAAGGGAGCTAGGGGAACCAAATGGAGTTTCAACCTCGTGCTTTGTTACCAACTCTACGCATTCTAAGTCGTAGACTCCACTTCCACCAATGATTCCAATATGTCCCATACTCTATCCTAATATGCTCTGACTAAATTAACTTGCTTTCCAAGGGATTTTGACTGACGTCCTATATAATTACCTTGTTCCTCTCGCTCTGCTTCATCTTTACAACTAATACATAATTCAGCAGTAGGTCTTGCAAACAATCTCTCAAATTTAATGTCTTCCCCACAATCTTCACAAACGCTATAGTCACCCTCTTCAATTTTTCCTAAGGCTTTATCTAATTTTTTAATATAAAAGATATCTCTATTTCTAAAACGAATTTGCTGTGATCTCTCGTAGTCAGAAGTCGCTTGATCAACCTCATCCATCAAATCATCAGACTTTAAACAATACTTTTCTTGAGTGTTGTGTTCAAACCCGTTAAGAATTCTCTCTCTCTCTTGTGTGATTTTTTTCTTCAACTCAGTTAGCTGTTTTTTTGTTAGATTCATTCTAATTAACTCCTTAGTCTTCTAACCCACCCTTGATATTTAATAAAACCAATTTACTAATAGACTTCAATGTCTCAAACACACCCTCCCCCTTAATGGCACATGCCTCAAATGAAGGTACATCTAATTGGTTTAACTCTCTCTCTAAATCTTGGGTAGCAACAATATTTGGAAGATCTCTCTTATTCCATTGCATAACAATCGGTATCTTATTCAAATCGTGACCTTGTTCAACTAAATTTTTTTTAAGGCCCTCTAAACTCTCTCTATTGGCATCCATTTTATCCACTTGGGAATCTGCAACAAATACAATTCCGTCAACGCCTCTTAATATCAACTTCCTACTTGCTTCATAAAAGACTTGGCCAGGAACGGTATACAAGTGAAATCGCGTTTTATATCCTCTAATATTTCCCAAGTCTAGTGGCAAGAAATCAAAAAAGAGAGTTCTCTCATTTTCTGTATTTAAGGTAATCATTTTTCCCTTATTATTACTTGCCGTTTTTTGATAAACAAACTGTATATTAGTCGTTTTCCCACCAAGCCCTGGGCCATAATAGACAATCTTACAATTAATTTCTTTTGTATGATAATTAACAAAAGACATTACACACCACCAAATGAAAAAAGTTGGTCAATTTCATCATCTGAAATTTCTTTAAATAAATATCCATTTCTATTTTTATCTTGATCAGCAGAAAGCTCACTTAAATAAGTCTCAAGATTATCTCGAAGTAATCTTATATACCGCTTCAGTCTTGCAGGGTTATCCTCCTCCGCAAAAATGGCGCAAATAAAATATTTAGTTTCCATGATAGAGAGTGGTAATACGTACAATCCATCGCCAGAAGTATCAAAGCTCAATCTAAACTCTTCAAAGTCGGTACTCGAATTCTTCGTAAAAGCTGAAATGGACTCTGCTGCTTGCCATAACCCACTCGTAAGAGCTCCGATTGAGCTTTTTTCAAACTCATCAGCAATATTCGAGTAAACATTTATTCCATCATTACGAATCACAACTATCTTTGAAGCTAATTTATTATATTCGTTTTCAAGAAAAAATTGTTTAACTAACGAGTTAACATTAACCATTTATAAACTCTTCCTATTTTCAAAAGCTTTTGAAATAGTTAAAGGATCCAAGTACTCTAATGAACCGCCCATTGGAACTCCAAACCCTATCCTTTCAACATGCACATCTTTTAACAATTGCTTTATATAAGAACAAGTTGCATCGCCTTCAACCGAGGGATTAACTGCCAAAACAATATTTTTTATTTTTAGTCGGCTAACCCTTGAGATTAATCGATCAATTCCTAGTTGCTCAGGCCCAACACCCATTAACGGATTTAGTACCCCACCAAGCACATGGTAGAGCCCTTTAAAGTCTCCACTTCTCTCAATCGCCATTAAATCACTTATATTTTCCACCACACACAGTAGTTCACTCTCACCCCTATCCGTATTTTCACAAATAGAACATAGATCTGTGTCAGAGTACAGACCACATTCAATACATTTCTTGGTGTCTTTTAACTCATTTATCGCGCGAGAAAAATCTAGCAATTGCTCGGAGTCCCATTTAACCATACTCATAACTTGACGCAAAGCCGTCTTCTCCCCCACGCCAGGAATTTTAGAAAAACACTTCACTGAATTTAGTATGGATTCTGGTAATTCAATCATTAAAACATTCCAGGAATATTCATCCCACCAGTAATCTTATTCATAGCATTTGAAACCGTCTCCTGTGACTCTTTAAGTGCATTGGCCACTGCGGTTTTCACTAACTCCTCTAGCATTTCAACATCATTAGGATCCACGCACTCTTTATCAATATTAATACTAAGTAGTTCTTGTTTTCCGTTAACTACGGCCTTAACCATTCCTCCACCTGAACTAGCTTCAAACTCTTTGGTATCTAGTTCTTTTTGTAATGCCGCCATCTTTGTTTGCATTTGTTGTGCTTGTTTCATCATTTGGTTAAAATTTGCCATGACGTTTCCCCTATTCTTCGTCTAAGACGACTTTATCTATCTTTGAATTAAAAATATCCTCTGCGTCTTTAATATACTTATTATTTAATATTTTATGTTTTTTATCACTAAGCTTTTTTGCCTTAATGTCTTCTTCCACTTCTGCAAAACTTAAGAAGTTTTCTTCCTTTTTCTGCTCTTCACTCAAGAGTTCAAATCTGAAGCTAACCTCTTCAAATTCAAGCCTCGCAAATTTTGCGACTTCATCTCGTAAGAA
>JBFKKF010000043.1:0-9581 GCA_041631355.1 Bacteriovoracaceae bacterium
ATATTGCACTCCATACTAGTGATATCGTAAATTCTATAAGCTCTCTTAGTAAAACAGATATTGACACCCTGGATATTGATGATGAGTATTATAAAGAAGTCTTTGATCGAGTACCTAATGTAACTGAGGATCATAAAAGACTTCAAGATCTTCAAATCTTAGTTGATGGGGACGAAGAAGGTTATTTACTTCAGATCTTTACCAAAAATATTATCGGCCCAATCTTTTTTGAAATTATTCAAAGAAAAAACCACCACGCATTTGGTGAAGGAAACTTTGGAGCGTTATTTAGATCTATAGAAAGAGATCAGGAAAAGCGTGGTTATTTGAAATAATAACTATGCAGGATTTTCACTTGGAATGAAATAATATTCCAAGTCCAGATCCTTATACTTGTTATGTAAGTGCTTCATAAGGGACTGAACACCAAATTGCTCAGTGGCATTATGCCCTCCAGCAAAAAAGTGAATATTATCTTCTTGGGATTCGTGCCAGTCATGTTCACTGATTTCTCCAGTTAGATATGCATCTATTCCCTCATTAAGACAATCTCTCCACTGGGAGTTTGCCCCTCCAGTGATGATGCCTATTGATTTAATGGGACGCTCATCTGGTGCACTGTGAATAATATCATGATTGAGAATTTCTTTTAATTTGGACTTAAGCTCCTTTGGAAGCATTGGACTTTTAAATTTTCCTTGTACACCTAGTGGCATTTTCTTGTATTCACCAAACTCACTAATTTCTGAAAGCTCTAGGAGGTCAGCAATGGCCCTTGCGTTACCAACTTCCATATGGGCATCAAGTGGAAGGTGAAAGCCAAGTAAGTTAATATCATTTTTTATAAGAGGGGCGACTCTATTATAAAAAGCTCCTGTAATTGTTTTTGGCCCATGAAATTTCCAAAATAGCCCATGATGAACGATAAGTGTATCTACTCCGAGCTCTACAGCTTTTGTCACGGAGTACTTAGTGGCCGATACAGCAAAAGCAATTTTTTTAATGGTGTCCCTGCCTTTGATTTGTAATCCATTCGGACAATAATCCGTAAATTCTCTAATACTTAAATACGTATTTAAATGATCGACTAATTCATCTCTTTGTAGTGTTTCTGTTTTACTCATATATACCTCTCTATTTAGTTTACAAGAAGTTTAATTATTGTACAGATCTTGACTGCGGATATCGGGTATTGTGTGCTTTTATTAGTCAGATATTTTTTGTACAATAATTTTATGAAGAAAATAATTTTAAGTATTTTGATAATTTGCTTTTCACTTTCGATTTATGCCGAAAAAGAAAAAGTTGCAAAAGAAAGTATAGATGCTCCCTCAGCTGAAGAGATTACATTTGAGCAAATTAAGTTAAGCCGACTGAAAAGATTGTGGAAAGAGTTGGTAACCACAAAACATGAAATTAATACGGTTAAAGAAAAACTAACTAATGATCAAGACATGGTCTCCAGACTTCAGTTAGAGTCAGATTTGGCCAAATTGCAAAAGCAATACGATTCGAGCCAGTTTCTATTCATTGAAACAGTTACCGGAGTAAACTTGGCCCCAGAGCCAAAAGCCGCAGCAAAGACAGATCTCACAGAGGATATCAAGCAAATTCTTGAGCCAGTGCTAAGTACTTTTAAGAAAATAGCAGATAGGCCAAGACAAGTTCAGGCCTTGAATGAAGAACTATCCTTTGTTAAACAACGCTATGAAGATGCTCAAAAGGCCCAGAAAAAACTAGAAAAATTCCTACAAGATAATGAGCACAAAGAGTTCAAGTGGAAGTTAAGGGAATCAATTCAGGAGACTAAGCAATTAGTAGGTGAGCTAAAAGTCAGACAAGAGGATTTACAGTACAAGATTATCAATCTAGATAAAACTGAAGAGTCGATTGTAACTACTTTTTCTTCTCTTATTTTTGAGTTCATCAAGACAAAAGGAAAGAACCTAGTTCTTGCGATTTTAGTTTTTATCATTGTTTATTGGCTCTTTAGGATTGGACGCAATAGATTTATCGGTCTGGTGATGTTTAGAATGCATAAGTCAGACAACAGAGAAGTATATCAGTGGATAGTTAGACCTTTAAGAGTGCTTTATAGTGTTATCTCGACAGTCGTGGCCTTTTTCCTATCAATATTAACTTTATATGTTTTAAACGACTGGGTACTTGTTACGCTTATTTTGATTGTTTTAGTGGCGCTCGTTTGGAGTTCAAAGCAATATTTACCTCTGTTTTTTGAACAAAGTAAAATCATTTTAAACCTAGGAATGGTTCGAGAGGGTGAGCGGGTTATGCTCTATGGACTTCCCTGGGTTATTAAAACCCTGGGCTATTATTGTCACTTACAAAATCCTGCTTTAAGTGGAGGCAGTATTAAAGTAAGTACTAAGGAATTATTACACTCAAACTCTAGAAGAGTTAATAGTAATGAATTTTGGTTTCCAACTAGTGAGGGAGACTGGGTTGAGGGAGATAATTTCTATGGACGTGTCATCCTACAAACTCCAGAGGAAGTTATTGTAAGACTGATCGGAGGTGAGAATATACATTTTAAAACTTCTGAGTTTTATTCTTTAGGGCTTAAAAATCTCTCCCGGGGCTTTGCCATTGAGTTTGAATTTGGACTTGATTATTCTTTACAACAAAAGATGTTTGATGAGGTATTGCCTACTTTTAAAAGTAAAGTTAAAGAAGTGCTCCTGGAAAAACACTCTGATTTGGCAGATAACCTTCATGAGTTTAATATTGATTTTCTTCGTGCCGGGGCAAGCTCTTTGGATTTAAGATTGTTCGTAAAGCTTGATGGTAATTTGGCCCATATGAAAAAGGTGTTGGAAAGAAGTATCCAGGCCGAATTTGTTAAAGTGTGTAATGAGCATGATTATATCATTCCGTTTAATCAGCTTACAGTACATATGCAGAAATGAAAGAAGATGAACTGGCAAAATTTTTAAATAATAACTTTGGGGTAACTAATCAAAGTTCAGAAATAGATTCACAAAGTGAATACTTAAAAAGAATACAAGAAGTATTGGCAGAAAGAATTGAGTTTTTAATCAGTACGGACTTAGATAAATTATTGCAGATATTGTATAAAATTGATGTACCACAAAATGAGTCTGATCAAGCCTTTGAGCTAGGAGAGATAAAAAAGATTTCTTATAAACTAGCCGAGCGAATTATAGCAAGACAATTATTAAAAATTGATTACGCTAGAAAATTTTATAACAAGTGAGAAAGGGATGACAAAATTTAGCTTCACCGTCGAGGACCAATACGAAGAGCTAGAGCCTGCTTTACAAGAGTATATGCCTCATTTTGTTGAGCATCGAATCAAGGAGTTAGAAGGTTTTGATAGAGCTGTTAATGACCTCGATTTCCAGGCCATTAGGGAATATTGTCACAAACAAGAAGGTATTGCGGCTAGTTATAAATGTTATCGCTTAGAAGAAATGGCCAAGTTTATCCACAAATTTGCTAAACTAGAAGAGATTGGGCCTATAATTGAAGTACTTCCTACTCTAAAAGAGTATTTCAGTGTTATGCAGAAACGATTTTCTTAGAAAAAATATACAAATTCCCTCGTATTTGTTAGTATCTGGCCGTAAATAAAGGTGATATGTTATGAAAAATATTGAACATGTTGTTGTTCGATTTAGTGGTGATTCTGGTGATGGAATGCAAATTACCGGTACTCAGTTCTCTAGTACCGCAGCACAAATGGGAAATGATTTAGCGACCTTTCCGGATTTTCCAGCAGAGATTAGAGCTCCCCAGGGAACAGTTGCAGGAATTTCTGGTTTTCAGGTACATATTGGTGCCATTGAGATAAATACCCCAGGGGATCGTCCTGATGTGTTAGTTGCCATGAACCCGGCGGCCTTAAAAGCAAATCTAGAAGATATCCCTAAGGGAGCTACTATTATTTTAAATTCCGACTCATTTAACGAGATGGGCTTTAAAAAAGCGGGTTATGCTAGTGATCCTCGGTTAGACTTAAAAGATTATAATGTTATTGAAGCTCAGATTACTTCTCAGACTAAAGAAGCTCTCAAAGATTTAGAACTGGATAGTAAGTCCAAGTCTAGGTGTAAGAATTTTTACGCTTTAGGGATGACCTACTTTATGTTTTCCCGTGACTTAGAACCTACGCTTCATTGGATCAAAGATAAATTCATAGGTAATGAGTTGCTACAAAAAGCCAATACCATGGCATTGAAAGCTGGTCATAATTACGCTGAAACTATTGATGCTAGTGCCTCACATGTTTATAAGGTGGCACCTGCCACTATTTCCAAGGGAACCTATCGCCAAATCTCTGGTAATGTGGCCCTTTCTTGGGGTTTTATATATGCAGCTCAAAATGCTGGGCTCGATTTATTTCTTGGCTCATACCCTATAACTCCGGCCTCAGATATTTTACATGAGCTTTCAAAACATAAAAGATTTGGTGTTAAAACCTTTCAGGCCGAAGATGAAATAGCTGCGTGTTGTTCAGCGATTGGGGCGAGCTACGCCGGTGCTCTGGCCATAACAACCTCTTCAGGACCCGGGATTGCTCTTAAATCAGAAGCGCTAAATTTAGCGATCATGTTAGAACTTCCCTTAGTTATGATTGATGTGCAAAGAGGTGGTCCATCTACAGGACTTCCAACTAAGACAGAACAATCAGATTTAAATATGGCCATGTATGGTAGAAATGGTGAGTCACCTGCCATTGTATTGGCGGCAAAATCACCTAGTGATTGTTTTCATATGGCGTTCGAAGCGGCGCGACTGACCATTGAGCATATGACTCCAGTCATTCTTTTAAGTGATGGCTATATCGCTAACGGTGCCACTCCGTGGAAAATACCAGACCTGGGTAAAGAATATCCTCAAATCAAAACTCATCTTGTGGGCGATGAAGATTTAAATGACGGAGAATATCTTCCCTATAAAAGAGATGCAAAATCTTTAGTTAGGAAGTGGGCGCTACCTGGAATGGAAGGGTTTACTCATAGACTAGGGGGATTAGAAAAAGAACATGAAACAGGTAATGTTAGCTACGATGCGGCCAACCATGAATTAATGGTTAACCTCAGGGCCAAGAAGGTCATGAAAGTGGCCGATAATATCCCCAATCAAAAAGTGGAAGGAAATAAAGATGCTGATCTTTTAGTGGTGTCTTGGGGGGGGACTTATGGATCTGTTCATCAAGCAGTTAAGGAAGTAAACACTTCACTTAGCTGTGCGCATATTCATATGCAATATTTAAACCCAATGCCAAAAAATATTGAAAAAATCCTAAGATCATATAAAAAAGTTTTTGTGTGTGAGCTTAATCAAGGACAATTAAAAGCGATCATTAATTCTAAGTACTCACTAAATGCCAAGGGCTACGGTAAAGTCCAAGGGAAGCCATTTATGGTAAGAGAGTTAGTACAAGTAATAACTAAAGAGATAAAGAGTAACTAATGGATACCGATATGACAGAGCAACCTAAATTAACTAAAAAAGACTTTATAAGTGATCAAGAAGTTAAATGGTGTCCCGGCTGTGGCGACTATGCCATTTTATCTTCAGCTCAAATGGCCATGGCCAAGATTGGTGTTCCTCCTAAGGACGTATGCGTAATTTCTGGGATTGGTTGTTCTTCAAGATTTCCTTATTATGTGGAGTCTTTTGGTATGCACTCCATTCATGGACGTGCTCCTGCGGTAGCAACAGGGGTGAAATTACAAAACCCCGACTTGTCGGTTTGGATAATTACTGGAGATGGTGATGGACTATCGATTGGAGGAAATCATCTTGCCCATATCCTTAGACGAAATTTAGATGTTAATATTTTGCTATTTAATAATGAAATTTATGGACTAACTAAAGGTCAATATTCTCCTACTAGTCATACAGGAACAACTACCAAATCAACTCCTTTTGGTTCTATTGACCGAGCTTTTACTCCTGCTAAATTTGCCATGGGAGCAGGGGCGACATTTTTTGCAAGAACAATTGATACGGACCCAAAACATATGGTTGAGGTTTTCCAACAGGCAGCCGCTCACAAAGGGACTAGTCTCGTGGAAATAATGCAAAACTGTATTATTTTTAACGATAAGGTTCACGACGAATACACCAATAGAATCACTCGAGATGATCATACAGTTAGACTTGAAGCCGGAAAACCAATGATCTTTGGAAAGGATAAAGATAGAGGGCTTATACAAGAGGGATTTCACTTCAAAGAAGTTCCGGTAGAAGGAAATGAGGAGAACTTATTTGTTCATGATCCAAGTGATGAGTGTCTTTCCCATATTCTTACCAATCTTGATGGGCATAATGGCCCTATTCCCTTAGGTGTAATAAGAAGTATTGAAACTTCTACATACGAAGAAAATTTTGATAATCAGATTAAAGAAGTAAAACAAGACAGTGGAATTGGTAAAATCCAAGATTTACTGTACTCGGGTAATACCTGGGAAGTCCATTAGTTAACTAACGTTTCTTACCCTTATTATTGTTATTATTAGAGTTTCCTTTATCTTTGTCTGGTGAGTTTCCACCTCCGTTATTAGATCCATTATTTGTCACAACAGTTTTAGCAGGAGAAGTTTTATTTTTACCTGGAGCATTTAAAGAGGCAGCTGATTCAAAGTCTTCGTACTCATAGCCACCTCTTTCTCTATCGATAAGTCGGTTGAATCGATCAGTTTGACTCTGGATGAGATAGTTCATATGGTTATTATGTCTTTCTAAAATATTATCCATGTTTTTATTATTTATATTCTTACTTCTTTGTTGCGTGAATTTTTCATTGTGTTTTATATAATTTGCTAAGACTCGATTTTTCACCTCTGTCATGTGGGAGTAAGCATCATCATCATTAGTATTATCATCATCGCCACCACCATCAACAATGTCATCATCTCCACCAGAATTATTTGAATCCCAATCGTTACCATCTTGGCCCGGTGGAGTTGGAACTTCATTATTAACAATATCATCGAAATTTCCTGGTAGGTTTTGACCTGGATTATAGATAAGAAAAGATTGTAGGTATTCTAGTTTCTCTGGATCGTCAGCATTTCTAAGTATGTACTGGTAAAATAAATTGCTATTAAAATTATCATTACGCTGTTGCAAAATTGATAAATAGAGCTCTATATCTTTTTTTAAACTCTCATCTTCATTACTTATTTCATTAGCTATAGCATCGTTTGCATCGCCTTGGACGGCTTCACTTGTTATAGGAGCTTTTCCTTTATTTGCATTAGATCCCGTGAAGTCCAATCTTTTGTCATACTGTCCTAAGTTATCATCAGGTGCTAGCTCAATATCTCCTGCACGAGTATTAGTTGCAAATAACAATAGAAAGATACATAAAATAATATTGAACAAATACAAGTACCAATCATGATGATGATGATTAAACTTCATTATTGTCTCCTTGCGCATGATCTGTTCCTATAATTTTATCACTTTACAGAAGTCGACGGCATCTATCTGCTAATGTTTGTGAAATGTTAACGAAGTTCAAAATAAAGAATCCTCTTCTAAGTGATCCAAATTATTGAGTTATTTTATAGGCTTAACAGATGGTTTTTGATTTAGAGAATCTTAAGTTAAAAGCTCCAATTAAAACCGAGAGTTGTATAATCTTCAAAAGTAAATACTTTTTCTGAGGTTGAAACCTCTTGGCTAAAGGAGTTACTGTCAATTTTTTTATCAATGAAATTTGTTTGGATATTGGCATAGAAAAATAAAGAATTTGCTACTTGGTAATTAAGTCCCAAGGAAAAAGATAAATTATGTATAACTTGAAAATCATCTAGACTGGGATTTCTGTCAAATATCTGTTGTAGGTAACTAATAGCTGTGTAGACACTTGATTTTTGCCCAGGATAGATCGTTAGAACAATGGATGAGCCAACTCCCTTATTCGTTAGTATTAGTGTATCAGAGTCATTATAACTTTCCTCAGTGGATAAAATTGAGAAATTGAAATTGTACTTAGAAGTTCTGGTATTGAGAAAGAGTTTAATATAGTTTGTATGGGCATCAAGATAATCAAACTCATCCTTTGGGGCCTTATTATTGATTAAATTGTATTGGATTCCCCAGGAGTATACCTTATCTAGTTGATGACTATAAGTAAGCTTCCCGCCATATTTATCTAGGTATTCATGTCCTAGAGAATATTGCTTTATGAGTTTGGGAGTAAGGGTTAGGGCAAAATTTTGAAAGAAAAATTGATTCATAAATTCTACTCTATGTTCCAAAAAAGTATCTTTCGGGTCATCAACCACTACATTATAAGTGACGCCATAGCTGGGAGTTGTAAAAAAAGAATCATTAAATTTATTTTGATAGGCAACCCTTAGAAGGTTAGTGAACTGTGAGTTTTTTGTATCAGAGTCAATGGAGCTAATATTCAAGGGATTTGTAGTATAGTTTAAACTGGAGTCATAAAATAACTGCCATTGGGTTCTAGAGAATCCTTTATTTTTTTTGTATTTGATATAGGCAAGGATTTGTCTGGCATTTTTTCTTAATAACATATCCCTAGAGGTGTCTAATACTCTATTTAAATATTCTTGGGCCGGTCTATACTGTTCTAATTTATAATGGGTGATTCCACGAATTAGGTAGTACTCTGGGGTATTGATATAATTTTCAGCAATTAACAAATTTAAGAGAGCATTTTTGTACTGTTGCCTTTTAAAGTACTTTAAGGCAATGAGATATTCTAGAGGAACTGAGTCACTGTCGGTTTGAATAATCTTATTCTCCTTATTGTGTAAAAAGTCTTTAGCACTTAATTGTATCTTTTTATTCGTATTTGGATTTTGTACTAACTCCTGAAGAACTTCATTGCCTTGCTCAGATTTCCCTACTTGGTGATAGGAGAGGGCAATATAGTATTTAGCTGCATCACTTAAATTTCCATTTTTATCGATGACTTCTTGAAAAAACTGGATCGCTTTTTTAAATTGATCTAGCTTATAGTAGATACTAGCAATATTGTAAGTATATAAAGTATTCTCAGGATATTTTTGGTGTAGGCTTTTCCAAATAATAATACTTTCAATGAACTTATTTTGTTTAAAAAGTGCGAGTGCTTCTTTAATTAATTTCTTATCAGATTTTACTACAAAACGTTGAGCTAAGGTATGGTTGGAGGAGAGTATAATAAAAACTAAGGATAGAAAAACTAACTTCATTAAAAATTATATTTAAGCCCTATTTGTGTTTGAGTATCTTCAACTTCAATTGATTCCTGATCACTTTGGTAAGAATCATGTTGTAAGTTTAATTCCATACTAAAATTATGCCCTAAATACTTTCTAATTCCTAGTTTATTCGTCTGAATATCAACATTACTTGCCCCGATGAAACTTTCATCATCCAGGCTATTTTTTGTTTGTCCGGATTCTAGTACTAAATCTGTTCCCTGAAATATTTCTTTAAAGTTTGCTTGTGCATTTATATTTGTTGTTTGGTAATTTGCAACTTCTTTGTTCATTGCTGTATTTGCACTGGAGTAATTTAGCTTAACATCTGTACGCGGATTAAGTTCAATCTGATAGGCCAAACTAGTTCGC
>JBFKKF010000044.1:0-9454 GCA_041631355.1 Bacteriovoracaceae bacterium
AAGGGCCACAATTATTGGAGCCGACTTTTATAAACAAGGACTTGATGGTTATAAGGAATGTTATTCCGTGAATGAACAATTACCAGAAAGCATACGTGATAATAATAAGATAGATTTTGGTATAGGTATATAATTTGTAAAATAAAATGGGGAGTAAAACTCCCCTTTTTAATCTATTGAAAATTTTCTAAGCTATTATTAATTGAACTCAACTTATCTTCAAATTCTTGGGCTTCAGCTTTAACTTTTGCAACGACATCATCCGGTGCATTTTCAATAAACTTAGGGTTTTTTAGCTTCTTTTCGACCTTGTCGAATTCTTTTTGTGCTTTTTCCTTATCTTTTTTGAGTTTATTAACAAATATGTCTAGATCAATAACACCTTCGAGTGGAATAAAAATCTCTGTATGAGAAGTTGCCTTCATGACAGATTTTGCAGGCCTTTCAATACTCTTGTCTTTGATCTTTCCGGCCTTTACCCTCGCTAGTTCTTTGAAGTAGCCACGACTTTTAAATAAGTACTTGGCAAGGGTTTCATCGTCAGTAAAAAGCCTTAGTTCAACTTCGTCTTTTGGCTTAATATTCACAGTGTTTCGTAGATTTCTTATTGCTGTAACTACCTCAATAAATTTTTCCATTTGCTCAACGTCTTTTGGAAAACTATGAGCTGATTTGTACTCAGGGTAGGCTTGAATAATAACGAGATCATCATCACTAGACTTTAGATGGCTCCACAGCTCCTCGGTAATAAATGGTGTTACTGGGTGTAGAAGTTTCACGATTTCTTTAAAACAGTATTTTAGAACATTTGCTCTTTGGGTCTTAAGCTTGCTATTCTCAGAGTTTAATATCCCTTTGGATAATTCAATAAACCAAGAGCAAAATTTATCGTAAACAAATTGGTAGATTCTGTTGCATCCTTCATCAAAACGGTATACATCAAAGGCTTCAGTGACATCTTTAATGACAGAGTTTAGCTCAGAAAGAATCCATTTTTCGTGGTGATGAAGTTCATCAAGTTGAAACCCTTGATCACTTGCATTCTCTAAATGTGGATGCATGAATCTAAAGGCATTCCAAATTTTATTAACAAAGTTTCTATAACCTTCGATTTTAGCTGGGTCTAGGTTGATATTCCGGTTATAACCAGAGCTAACGGCCAGAGTAAACCTCATTGCATCACAACCAGTTTCTTTAATGAGATCAAGAGGATCAATAACATTACCTAAAGATTTACTCATTTTTACACCATCTTTATCTCTAACGATGGCATGAATATAAGTATCCTTAAATGGTGATTTTCCAGTTACTTTATCTGACATCATCATCATTCGAGCAACCCAGAAGAAAATAATATCAAAGGCAGTAACAAGTACATGTGAAGGATAGAACTTATCAAATTGTTTCTCTTCCATCGCTTTTTCATCAGGCCAGCCTAAAGTGTTTAGAGGAAAAAGACCCGAGGAGAACCAAGTGTCTAATACATCGGGGTCTTGAATAAAATTTTCCTTAGAACATTTTGGGCATGCTTTTGGATCATCCTCACTGGCCCAAGTATTCTTACATTCTTCTTCTTGGCAATAATAAACAGGAATTTGATGTCCCCACCAAAGTTGTCGTGAAATACACCAAGGTCTTGGGTTTTTTTGATAAGAAAAATATGTATTCTCCCAACCTTTAGGAAAAAAAGTCATATCCCCTTTTTCAACGGCATCAACGGACTGTTTTGCCATTTCTTTGGTGTTTAAAAACCATTGCTTGGAGACCAGTGGCTCGACTATTGACCCAGATCTTTGGGAGTGACCTACTTGATGAGTATGAGCTTCAACTTTAACTAGTTGTTCAGTTTCTTTTAGTAGCTCAACTGTTTTCTTTCTAGCATCTTTTGGACTTAGACCCTTAACTGCTTCAGCATTGTCATTAAGAGTACCGTCTTTATTTAAAATATTTACAATAGGAAGCTCATGTCTTTTCCCAATCTCAAAATCATTAAAGTCATGACCTGGGGTAACTTTAAGACAACCTGTTCCAACTTCCATATCTACATGAGTGTCAGCGATAATAGGAACCTCGCGGTTACAGATTGGGACAATCGCCATCTTTCCAATTAAATGCTCAAAACGATCATCATTCGGATTAACTGCAACGGCAGTGTCACCAAATAATGTTTCAGGTCTTGTTGTTGCAATTTCCAGAACTTGATTGGAGTCTTTCACACGATAATGTAGGTGATAAAAATTTCCTTGAACCTCTTTATGATCAACCTCTGCATCAGATATAGCGGATTGTAGAACAGGGTCCCAGTTTATAATATAGTCTGATTGGTAAATAAGTCCTTCATCATACATCATGGTAAAAAACTTCTTCACCGCTTTATTAGGAATATCATCCATCGTGAAGGTGAAATAATCCCAGTCACAAGAATCACCAAGTTTTCGAAATTGATTAAGAATTTGTCCACCGTATTCTTCCTTCCACTTCCATACTTCTTCTAGAAATTTTTCACGACCCAAGTCGTGCTTGGTTTTCCCTTCATCTTTAAATATTTTCTCTTCAACCTTGGCCTGAGTTGCAATACCTGCGTGGTCTTGTCCTGGTATCCATAAAGTCTCGTAACCTTGCATTCTCTTAAAACGAATAAGAATATCTTGGATTGTGTGATCAAGAGCATGTCCAATATGTAATTTACCAGTGACGTTAGGAGGTGGCATTAATATGGAGTAAGTCCCTTTGCCATTAGTTGAAGATCTTGGTTTAAAATATTTTCCTTCTTCCCATTTTTGATACCAATGATTTTCTACACCACTTGGTTCATATGTTTTAGGTAGACTCGATTCAGTACTCATTTAGCATCCTCTATGTATTTATATATTTTTTCTGTCTCATTAGGTTCAAAAAATTCAATATTACGATTTTTAAGGTTTTTCAGTTGGACTGAAAGTTTTTCATCACGTTCCTCTATAATGGCGACAACATTATGACCTTTGGACTCAGCAAGTTTGAAAATCTTATTAAACTTGATTTTACCCAGATGGGATTCAACTCTTAATTGATTTTTCCTAAGTGCATTAGAAAGTATAATGTTTTCTAAGTTATGTTTTTCATCTGTATTTACAACTAATAAGTCTAGGTCAGCATTGGATAGGTCAGGAAGCAGTTGATGTGTTTCCAAGAAGTCTCTTAGAGTGACATCTCCGAGACCAAAACCAATTCCTCCGAGGGGTTCTTCATTAAAAATACTTAAAAGATTCCCGTAAGCACCTCCACCAGCAATCGCCCTACTGTTGTCAGGATGTTTATCAAAAATTTCGAATACAACACCTGTGTAGTAATCTAGTCCTCGTACTATCGTTGGATCATAGACAATGTATTCGTCTAAACTTAGAGAGGTGATTTTCTCAGTAAGGGTTAAGAGGGAGTCGCAATCTTTAGCGAGGTTATTATCGTCTAGAAAGCTTTTTAAATCTTGAAAATTAGTAAGAGATAAGTACTTTTTAAAAATATTAAATTGCTCAGTATCCGTGATGATATCCTTAATCATTTGATCCAACTTGGCTTCATCAACCTTTTTGGCCTTATCTATAACCTTATATAATTTGTAGGATTGATCCTGGTTTAGATTTAATAATTTGTTAAAAACTGCATCTACTACTTTTCTGTCATTAACTAGAATTGAAAACATTTCAGAAGTTGCACCAAAGCTAGCAAGAAATTGTGTAATGAGGGAAAAGACCTCGAGTTCGGCCAAATTCTCAGGTGCACCAAAGATATCAACATTAAATTGCCAATGCTCCCTGACTCTTCCTCGTTGAGGTTTCTCGTAGCGCATGAGGTTAGGAATAGAATACCAGCGAATTGGCTTAGTCGTTTCTTTGTGAACACTTGCCACCATGCGAGCTAGCGTTGGTGTCATCTCGGGTCTTATGGCCACAAAGCGATCTCCACGATCAGTGAAGGAGTAAATTTGTTCTCCAATAAGTTCTTCACCGGATTTAGCTTTATATAATTCAACTTCTTCTAGTAGTGGCCCATCATAGGGCTCAAAACCAAATCTTTCGGCCGTGGTTTTCATCCTATCAAAAAGATAGTTTCGAACTCGCATATCTTGGGGAAAAAAATCTCTACAACCTCGATAGGGTTTTTTGCTTAGCGCCATAAAAATTAGTCCTTATAGTAAATAACGCTAATTTTTGTAACAAATTAAACACATATTGTTAATTTTATTACGGCCACAATGGCAGTTATTGCGCAATATTTTTAATAAATTTGTCTAAAACCTCTGGCGCAGCATCATCAGGGACGTCCTTAAGCACTTCCACATCTTTTTTAGGATTTCTTCTCTTTTCATCTGCCTCATCTGAAACCTTAGGGTCTTTAGCTGGATCTTGAGATTTATGTGTCTTTATTTGTTCTAGACCGGATAAAATATATTCTTTTTGGACGGGATTCGCTCCTGAAACTTTTAGTAGTTTGGTATTCTCTGCGAATAAGTGAATAAACTCAACTGATTCTTGTACGAGAAAGGTATTAAATTTGGAAGCAGATTTATTAAGGATTACGCCAATCCAAGGTACGATGTACTTTTCCAATAATTTTAATTTTCTAATTCGAAATGCATTTTTGGACTCTTTTCTGGACTTGTTTTGGTAGTGGAGGATGAAATCATCTTGGATATAAGGCGATAAGTCGTCCAAAATCCCTTGGATAATAAATGTGGCCATAGGGGAGTAGACCAGCTTGTTTTCTTTAAGTTTTGCTTTGAGATTAATATAAAGTGATGGAGTTATCTGGCGATAATTTGTTTCATGGTTGGATAATTTGCTTAAAAAGTATTTATAAAACTCACCATTAATTTGGAGGGTAAAATTATACTTTGTATAATATCGGGTATTTTCGTTAAGAAGGATTAAGTCTTCTATTATTTGTTCACGAGAGGACTCAATATCTTTTACTAGTTCGATATTTTGAAACTGATTTATTATTAAGTTAAATAATCGAGGAGAGATTGTTTGGTTAATTACGATTTTGTCTAGGCTTAGCTTCTCTGTTGCCCAACTTAAATTTGCGAGTAGGAATATAAAGCATATAATTTTAGTCATGGTTTAAATTTCTCTGGTCTTGCAATTTCATCAGATTTTAGTGCAGTATTATTCTTTACTATATAGTATTTACCCTTAGCTGAAGCAAGAATCATTCCCGCAAATGGTATTACCTGTTCTATGTATTTCATATTACTTAAAACCTTCACCTGCTTCTTAGTAGGATCCAGCTCAGCAACTTCGGTTGACCTTAGATTCAGTTTAGAGTTGTACTGATTAGTTTTTACAAAATAGACCTTATCTTTATGACAGACAATCCCAGGGATATCTGCAAACTCTGTTGAGTACAATATCGAAGTATTTTTAAAGCCTGTGTTGTTATAAAGTGGTAATTGTATAATTTGGGATGATGACTTCACAGATCCAATAGGAGTTTCTTGTATGAGTAACTCACCACTGCTTTCACAGTATGAAACCTTATTTCCAGGGTTCTTACTTTTAAAAACAGTTTCAAATGATTTGTCCAATAGAGAGTACATTAGTAAGGCTTCATAACCTTTGGAGTTAATATCAGTGTATAAAATATGCTCAGGAGTTAATACTTTTACCTTAGGTATAAAGAATGGATTTAGTTTGTTCTTAATCTGAATAATCTTTGGGGGGACTGTGTCGTTTACTAAAGAAACAATATTAATCTCATTCTTAACTTTATCAAAGTAACTCATCCACTTCCCATCGAGGTGTATTTGTGGAGAGGTTCCTTGTCCAACGAGTTTGGCCTTTGTGGCCTTCCCAAGTACTGCAACGAAGATGCGATTGTTTTGAAAGTAATTCATGACTCTATGAGGAGAGATTATTTGTTCTATCGCAATGAATTTTTCTTTGTCGTCACTAGTTATTTGATAGAGGGTATTAGCCGGAGACTTCATGATTGTGGCAACTTTATAATTAAGTGAGAGCTGCAACTCCCCAGAGTTTTTACGATAATAAGTTATTTTTCCATCTGAAGAGGTAAATAACAATCGATCCAGAGCTTGTTTTGTTTTCAGCTCAGGAAGTGCTAGTGCTGGGGTTGTTAAAATAAATGTCAAAATTGCTATTTGATTAATAAATTGCATATAGCCCCCAGGTATTCAGTGGATGAATTGCTTGGTATCCCTTCACTGAAGCAAAAACATAACTCCAAGGGATGATTCGAGGTGCGTGAATATGATCAACGGCCGTGATTACATTCATAGAGTAAAGGCCCCGATCTTCTATATAACCATCAACGATAAAGGGTAGTGGTGTGCACTGATTGAGGGTCTCCCTTCTAAAATAACTTGGCAATAAGTCTTGAGCACAGCCGTAGCCTAGTAAAACAGCATTGGAGTGATTCTTGAATACAAGCTCTAAGGATGAGACGTTTAATATGCGTTTAAAAGTTTTCTGAGCACTTTTTTCATATAATTTTTTAAAAGATTTATTTTCATCTTGGTACTTGGAAGGCAGTATGTCAAAGCTGATATCGTTTTTTATTTCAAATTGGTTAAATTGTAATTGATCAAGAATGACCTTGAATTTACATTGTGCTCCCTTACACTCGTTGTCATTACTCATAATGAAGCAACCAGATTTAAACTCTAAGAGAGTAGGCTTGTAGTCTTCTTCCAGGATTATTTTACAGGGTTTATCTTTGTAGTTGTAACCTTTAAGCTTATTTGCAATTTTACCAATGACCGATACTAATGAGTAATCGACATTACTTCGATTATCGTTAAAGAGAACGGGGTAACAAATGTATTTTCTTTTGATTTTGTCATCGTAGCATATCTCATTCTTCCATGTTTCAAATTCTGTAAGTTCTCCTGAAAAATTGATGGTGGCATCACTTCCATTAGTTTGACATTGGTTCTCTACAACATACTTCCCGTTAGTATAATGATTTAGAATCCTAGACCAGATGATAACTCCCAGGTTTCCCACTTTGGCCGGACAGTCTTGATAACTTTTATAGAGTCGAGATTTTGGAAGAGATTTTGAAAGCTGATTGCAATTTGGCCAGGGCATTAGTGATGAATTCATCCTATCTTTAAAGTGACATTGAGCAGGGGATTGACTGAGACTTTTTAAGCACTTTGTTTTACTCTTCGGGTTTGGACAATAGGTCTTTGATACAACCGGTGATTGATTTTCCTTGGCTTCTCTAGACCAATAATTTTTACTAAAATACTCTTGGCAAAATTTCTCAGGGTCAATAAGGTTTTGACACAGATTTTGGATGTACTCCTTTGAGCTTTCATTAATTAAATTGTTATACATCTTGGCCCTATTAATTTTTTTTTCAAGTGCCATTCGAGCTTTAAACTTGGACCGAGAAAGGTTTTTGTATTTTACTGACAGCCGAGGAAGTGCTTGCAGAGAGTTATTTATATGGCAATAGTATGGGGTTTTCACATCCTCTAAAGATTTTTTTATAGTGGTCTTACACTCCTTTTCAGACTTTGGACGAGTTAAAGAGATACTTGATAGTGTTTTTCTAATATTAGGTTCTTTAAAGTATTGATTTAGTTTAATTGAGTTAGGACAAACTTTTGAAACTATTTGACTGACAAATAACTTCTTAGTCATTACAGCTTTTTTCTCGTTATTAGCTTGGTCAAGGTATTTTAATAATAACAATTTAACTTCACCTTCAGGGGACTTTATTAGCTCTGCAAGTATGAGGTCGTATAGAGAACATTTGTCCTTAGTGGCCATGGGAATATATTGTTTAGGAGTATTGAAAAGAAGTATTGATAAAAATGTTTGATCGATATGAACTTTGTTGAAGTCTTTTATATCGTTAATATCTAAAACAGTATTTTTATATTTTTTTATTAGATTAGTATAATTTTCTTTTTGTAGGTTATTAATTTTTTCAAAGTTTTGATAGAAGCCTTGAGCATTGGCGACTTTAGGAATGAGAAGAAGGAGGGGAAGAAGTCCCCCCCTTAAAATATTATTCAACAGATTTTGATAAAATTGATGCCACATCTTCTATTTCAAGTTCTTCAGTTGATTTTACTTTCCCCTTACCAGAGTTAAAGTTTATCATACAAAAAGAGCAAGAAGTAGCAAGTTTATAGACTTTTGTTTCTCCAACATGTTCTAGGCGATTTTCTACTAGATCACTGCCTTCATGCATTTCATACCACATATTTCCGCCACCCATTCCGCAGCAAAGAGACTTATCTTTATTTTTAACCATTTCTTTGACTTCTATACCAGGAATACTATTCAATACCGTTCTCGGTGCGTCATACTCACCATGGTGTCTTCCTAAGTAGCATGGATCATGGAATGTTAGTTCTTCTTTTACTTCTTTAGTTGGCTTTAGCTTTCCATTGGTTAGAAGATCTGCAAGTAGCTCTGTGTGGTGGATTGTTTCAAAGTCACCATCATCAAATTTTGCATATTCTTTACCAATAGTGTGTAGACAGTGAGGACAGTGAGTGACAACCTTGTCAAATTCATATTGTCTCATATTAGCAATATTTTCAATGGCCACTTCAAAGAAAGAATACTCATCACCGAATCTTCTGATTGGATCACCATTACACTTCTCAGTTTTTCCCATCACAGCAAAAGAAACCCCAGCTTTTTTAAGTAGAGTAACTGTGTCCTTGACCACTTTTTGGTTTCCAGCATCGTAAGATCCTGCGCAACCAACATAGTAGAGATAATCAACTTTTTTACCGGCTTCAATTACTGGTACATCCAGTCCATCGGCCCATTTGAAACGATCATCCTGAGAAACTCCCCAAGGATTGCCGTTGATTCTAATATTATTTACGGAAGTACCTGCGTCCGCAGGAATATCACCAAGTGTTAAAGCTTTATAGCGCTTTAAATCCATGATTGATTGAACGTGCTCAATATTTGCTGGACACTCCTCCATACAGGCACCACAGGTAGTACATGAATCAAGCTCAGCAGAAGAAAATACTTGTTTCTCCCAGAAATCTACTTCTTCACCTTTTGCTTCGGCTAAGGTATCTCTCGTTTTAGTGATAATCTTTTTCGGGTCTAATGGTCGACCTGCTATATTTGCAGGACAGACTTGAGTACATCTTCCACACTCAACACAGGCAAGTGTATCCATTCTTTGCTTAGCTGTTAACTCAGAAGCTTTACCCAGACCAAAAGTCTCTGCAGTTTCATCTTCAAAATTCATTGGGTTGAGCACACCACCTCTTCTTTCAGGTGTTATCAGGGCATTAAATGGAAGCACAATCATGTGAAAAAATTTAGTATGACCAATACTCGCAATGAATGCCATTGTGTTGACCATATGAAATAGCCAGAGTCCCTTATAGATAGTGGCAAGGCCTTGCTCAGATAAATTGAAACTCAAAAAAACCTTAGCAAGCATCCAGCCAAACGGAGACCAAAGT
>JBFKKF010000045.1:0-9400 GCA_041631355.1 Bacteriovoracaceae bacterium
CAATAAATCATTGATCAAATTTAAGAGTAACTCACCTGATTTGTGAATTCTTTGAAGGTCTTCAATATTTTCCTTCGTTAAATTTGGCTCTTCTTGCAACATTTCTGAAAAAGCCAATATACCATTAAGAGGTGATCTAAGGTCATGGGAACAAATTGATAGAAACTGATCTTTTTCTTTACTTAGTTTTTTGTATGCATCAATTTTGTGACTTAAGCCTGAGACGTCTTCGATATTGAATATCGCCAGTGGTTTATTGTTAAATATTAGTGGAAGTTTAACTAGGGTTGCTTGTTGTACCCTGGGAGCCCCATCCTCTAGAACTGACGGAATAATGGTTTTGTGAATTTTCGCTGAAAAGACAGCAGGGGGGGAGCCCTTGAATACTTCTTCTATTCTTACTTTGAATTTATTAGAGGCTAAATGTTCAAATTGCTCAAGTAAGTTTTTGCCAAGTATTTCTTCTCGCTTAAGGCCAGACCATTCTTCTAGTTTTTTGTTCCAAAACAAAACCTCAAAATCATTTGTAAGAATTATTGAACCATGTAATTGGAAATCCAGGAGATAAAAGTACTTGTTTAGATCATCTTGATTACTAATTTGCATATAATAAATCTAGATTATTTTGTAGTTCAATTAAAGACTCTTTAGATAGGACAACTATAACATTTCCATCTATTTTTTTCCCATCGATCCTAAATTCTGTTGTTACAAGAATAAATGAGTCTTTTTGATGCTCTTTAAAAATATTTTCAACAAAATCAGACTTGAAGACAGGTATAGAGTACTCAAACTCAACCTTTAGTATATTAGCAATTGATCCCATAATACTATTAATTACGATATTGCCGACCTCGTTTAAAGTTTCAGAGACCATATCATCTATTTCATCTGATTCATCTTCTGTTAGAAGGTTTACTAAGTTAACTCCGCTAGTATTGGTAAACACAAGCGTGGCCAGTCCATGTAAAGGACCTTGAAAGCCTAAGATGACAGCCGATACTTTTTTATCTGCGTAATGTTTTTGGGTGATGATATCCTGTAGGGATACAGCATGAACTTCGGGAACACCAAGGTCAATCCTGGCGTCTGAGTTTATCATATCAACGAGAGAAGACATGGCCTTTCCCATCCCAATATTCATTATTTCTCGCAGGGTATCTTCTTGTTCGGGTGTAAAATAACTCATATATGAACTTCCTTATAAGGCATTTGAATTAAGTAAGTACGGCCTTAACTTCAGAAATTAAGTCATTTTCACTTATGGGTTTTGGAAGAAATTTTAATACCCCAAGCTTAAGGCATTCCTCCTTCACTGTTTTTTGAATATCTGCGGTTAAAACAATAACTTTAAGATCAACATGATTATTTTTTAATTCTTTGATGAGGTTAATCCCATTCATCTCAGGCATTAATAGGTCAGTGATTAATAAATCAAATTTTTCCCCATTATCGATATGTTCGAGGGCATCTTTTCCGTTGATGGCCTGAATAACTTCATACCCATTTTCGCTTAACATTTGACTTAGGTTTTTACGTTGAAATCCCGAATCCTCCGCTAGAAGTATTTTCATTCCCTGTCCCTTTTGATTGATATAAAAATCTTATCTATAAGCATAAGTAAATTCTCGAAAATAGTAAAACTTAAAGCGAAAATGAAATTAAGTATAATCAAATGGTTGGAGATTAAAATCTTAACTTTTTATTAAGCTATTTATTTTAAACTCACAAAATTAACGGTATCACCAACTTTAACATTTAGAAGTTTTGCCGCCTGACTAGAAAGCTCAACCTCTTCATTGTGAATGGCCATACTTGTGAGACAGGCGCGATAATCCTCGTTTTTTCTGTTATTAGTGATAATGACTTTATTCTGAGTTGAGAGTTTGGCTCCGGTAGCAGCAACGGTTGATGATTTTAACTCCCTTATTGTTCTAATATCTTCAACTTTAGTTTCAAGAACAGGGCCAGGTTCAAAAATTCCAACAAGACCATTGAATTTAAAACCTTCGTGCTCGAGAATTTTTTTTGCCCCAGTTGTGTTTTGGTGAACTTCCCCGATAACAATTTGAGCTTTCTTAGGGAGTAGGTCTACTAGGATAGGATAACTGGGAAGTAATTCCTCAATAAAAGATTTTGATTTCAAGCTTAGATAGTCTGCTGAAAGAAAATCAATATCCATAAATTTCTTTCCAACCGCATCCCAGAAGGGAGATTCTCCTAGTTGATTAACTCGTCCGCGCATTTCTGCAATAATATTTTTTTCAAATCGATCTTGATGTTTGGAAATGAAGATAAAACGACTTAAAGAAAGAAATCTTCCATTTTGAGCATTTCGATACTTGGGCGATAGGAAGAGAGATCCAATCTCTGTTGGGCCAGAATGGATTTTTTCCATATGTAGTGATTTGACAACTTTGGTTTTTGATAACATTTCAGAAGACATCACTTCTTCTTTTATACGGTAGAAATAAAAGGGCTCAAAACCACCAATTTTAGAGATGATTCCACTGACACCTAATAGTTTAGATTCGTTACTGTCTTCTAGGGCAAATAAATAGACTTCACCTTGAGGTTTATCAATATCTTTTTTAAAACACTCAACACTATATTTAATTTTTTTTTCTAAGATTGCTTTATCTTTAGGAAGTGAAGTAAGACCGTGTCCCGAATCCTTTAAAAGATCTAATAGATCATCTAGGTCAGATAAGGTGATTGGTCTTATTACAAGCATTAATTCATCTCATTTAATGTTTTTTCAATGATAGCGCAAACTTCATCAATATGTTTTTCCTCGTTTGCTCCTGCTGGGATTAGGAATCGAACTCTTGTTGGAGCCGCTCCGGCGATAAATCCGATAACTCCATTTTCAAAGAGTTTAAAAGTAAATTCCTTAGACTTTTGAGTATCTCCGCCAAATAATGTCATACCAATCATTGCTCCAAGTCCCCATGGACCTTCGATAGTCCCAGGATATTTTTTGCTTAAAGCTTCGAGGTGTTTTACAAAATGATTGTGAAGTTTTTCAATTTTACCATCCTTGCCAAGGTAACCACTATTAGCAACTTCATTGATGATATAATAAGCGGCATTAATAGCAGAGCCAGAGCTAGTAAAAGTTTGAGAGATTAATCCAGGTCTAGGTTTGAATTCATTTCGATAAATAGTGGCGCAAATTTGAGAATTTTTACCAATATTAACCATATCCACATCTTTATCAAGACCAAAATACTGAAAGGCAAACATGTCTTTTGTACGCATAAATGTTTGAACTTCATCAATGATAATAGCTACTCCATTTTTCTTACAGACATCAATAATCGCCTTAAAAAACTCTGTGTGCCCAACCCAGTAACCACCTTCACCTTGGATGAGTTCCATACACATAGCTGCATATTGTCCAGGATGTCTGGCAAAGTATTTGTTCAGTAGACTAACGGCTTTATCGATTGAACCTTGATGATCCCTGTAATCGTAAAAAGGAATATAATCTACTGATAAGGTCTCTGGAAGGCCATCTCTATAAACATGCTTATCTGTTATTTGTGAAACAGCTAAAGTTCGTCCCATAAAGCATTTTTCAAAAGCTAAAACCCTGTGGGCAGGGTGTTTTTTTTGAAACACCATTTTTAGTGCGTTTTCAGCGGCCATCACACCAGAAGAGGTCATAAACATATGATCAAAGCCAGCACCATTTTTATTTGCTTGCTCAAGAATGAGTTTAAAAAGCTTTGGAGAGTCAACATTTTGTTGTAAATTTCCACTCATGGTTGTGTTTGTTACAGCACCATCTATTTGCGAAGCCACCACTCCAGGGTGAGAATGTCCAAAATAATGAACTCCAATACCTGTGATAAAATCATACTTGACCGAACCATCAGCTAATTCAACTAAGGGACCATTTCCGATTCCTGAGCCAATATAGTTATAGAAGAGTTTTCCACCTCTGTGGTCTGAAAATTCCTCTAGCATTTGTTCGTATGGGGCATGAAGGTCAGGGTTAGCAGGTTTTACACCAGAAATTTTTTGTGAATGTTCAGCAAGAGCTTCCGTGATTAATTCTTTTGCCTTTTCTATTCTCGGGTCAGTTAAATAATCCGTTGCAATAGTTTTTGACATGATGTTTCCTTTTTTTAATTATAATTCACATTAAGTTAACTAAATTCTCGAGGTTTTTACAGCGAAAAATTTTGCTTTTGCTGTATGTATTAGGAATAATAACTTAATGAATTCTTTTGCACAGCATTTTCGATTTTTTACTGGGGGACTAGTCTTATGCCTACTCCTGTTACTACCCGTTTTGACAATTGTGCTAGATTTTAAATTAGCGTTTATCATTTCACTTCTAATTGGCTTTATATTCGGTCTGTTTTGCTTAGGGTTTATGCAGCGAGTACTTAAGTCAGAGTCAATAGAAGTTAACGCTGGTAATAAGCATAAAGATCGTCCTCTTTCCTGGTATGAAGAAAGAATTAGGGAGCAAATTCATGACCTACCTTTTCGCTATGATGAGACTGTTGATGGGGTAGAGGTGTACATACCAAGGGCCTTGTACAAAGTTTACGAGCCAAATATTTACTTAGAAATTACCCCTTATGATATTAAGTTTACCGGGTCTCGATTAATGGTGAGGTTAGTTAGGGCCTATATTGAACTCGTTTGAGCGATCATTTCATACACTTCGTCTAAAACCTGCTTGAATTTATTCATCGTTAGTGGCTTGGGGATGACTCCCTTCATACCCACTTCGAGATACTTTTTTACATCTTCTTTAAAAACATTTGCAGTTAAAGCATAAATAATAGGAGTTTTATCTCCCTTCAACGCAAGTATTTCTTCCGTGGCTTTTATACCGTCCATTACGGGCATTTGAATATCCATCAAAATGAGATCGTAATCATTTTCAGTGGCCAAGACGAGGGCTTCTGCACCGTTATTGGCAGTGTCTGCAATAAGGTGATTTTTTGCAAGAAAGGCCACTGCAACCTTTTGGTTTATTAAATTATCTTCAACTAATAAAACTTTTAGAGATCTGTTATTTCCACTTGCACCTTCAGGAATTTTAGTCTCCCGGCCAGAGACCGATTTTGAGGTAGGGCCTAAAACTTTAAATGGGAGGGTGACGGCAAATGTTGAACCTGGGCCTTGATTAGGAATGTATTTTATATCTCCATTCATGAGTTCACAAAGTCCCTTTGAGATAGAGAGTCCCAACCCAGTGCCACCAAATTGTCTCGTAGTAGAAGCATCGGCCTGGGTAAAGTCGTGAAAGAGAAAGTTTTCAGCTTGCTTTTGATTTAGACCTACACCGGTATCCGTCACGCTTATCATTATTTCGCAGAAATCTCCTGCCTCAATAGTTAGCTCAGTTTTTATAGTAATATTACCACTCAGAGTAAACTTTAATGCGTTAGAAACAAGATTAGAAATAATCTGTTTGATTCTAGTGGGGTCACCAACAAGGTTAGCCGGGAGGTTGTTTGAAGTTTCAATGATAAAATCTAAATTTTTATCTTGTGCACTTGAAAGAAAAAGAGCACGAATATCTAGTAAAACTTTTTGTAGGTTGAAAGCCGTTCGTTCAATCTGTAGTTTTCCTGCTTGAATTCTTGAGAGATCTAAAATGTCATTGAGGATAACCATCAAGTTTTTCCCACATCTTTTAATGGTATTTATCATTTTTCTTTGCTCGTTTGATAGCTCTGATAATTCTAAGAGATCAACGGTACCTAGCACTCCATTCATTGGGGTTCTTATCTCATGACTCATATTGGCCAGAAATTGAGACTTTATTTCGGTTGCTTTCTCGGCCTCTTCCTTAGCTTCTTTGAGTTCCCTGGTTGCAGAAACATTCTTAGTAATATCCCAGCTAACACCAACAAGCTTTTCGCAGTCGTGCTCGTAATCGTAAGTTAGCTGGGCCAAAGCTTTAAGATTTTTCATTTCCTCGCTGGGTAAAATAACTCTAAATTGAGAATCAAGGTTATTTGGTTTTGAGGTTGATTTTTGTAATTCTTTTTTAAAAGTTTCTAAGTCATCGGGGTGTATTCTTCGAAGCCAGTCATCTAATTGTCCCTCAAATTGTTCCTGTGAGATTCCAAATAGCTCTAGCATTTGATGATCCCAAAAGAGCTCATTGGTTTTTAGGTTCCATTCCCAAACCCCAACCTTGGAGGCATGTAGGGCCAAAGAAAGTCGTTTTTGAAGTTCTTGTTTTTCAATCTCTTTTTGTCTTTCTTCTGAGATATCCTTTATGACAATAACGGCGTGGATAAAATTGCCAGTATCATCTTGTATGGTATTTGCGGATAAGAGCACATCAATACTTTTGCCACTTTTTGTAAGTAATTGGTACTGAACATCGTTACAACCCTTTCCTGTTTCTAAGAGTTGATTTAGTGCTTGTCTAGCTTGCTCTTGAAACTTGGGAGTAATGAAATTAACCCACGGCTGATTAATGACCTCTTCTCGAGAATGGCCAAGTTTTTCGATCCATAGATTAGTAACATGCTTGATTAAGCCTTCATTATCTATGATGTGCATTAAGACCGGCGCTTTTTGAAAAATTTCTACCCAATTTTGATTGCTCAATTTTAGCCTTTTTTACAAGTATCCCCCCTAATCGGAGAGTTTTGGTAAGATTTTATCAACTATAGTCAAACTTAAGTCTAGGTCTTAGAATGTTAAGATAATGTTAAAAATGACATTGCTTCTTAACAATTGTTAATTCCCGAGCAAGGGGTGGTTATATTTTTACAATTATGCCTACCTATGCTAATTTTTGGCAGTTTTATATAATAATTATTACTACTTAGATTAAATAAAGGGTTGATTATGAAAGTGGCCAAAGTTCACTCGTTAGAGAAAACTGACAAAAAAACGTTACTAGAATGGTATCGCTTACTTGTTCTGGGAAGAATGGTCGATGAGCGAGCACCAAATTATTTAAAGCAGGCACTAGGCTGGTCTTATCATGCCCCATACGCTGGACATGATGCGATTCAATTGGCCATAGGACAAGTATTCGATAAAGAAACGGATCACTTATTTCCATACTATAGGGATATGCAGACAGCACTTTCAGCTGGCTGTAGTGTAGAAGAGTTAATACTTAATGGTCTATCGAAAGCAGACGATCTAGCATCAGGTGGTCGCCATATGTCTAACCACTTTGCAAAGCCTGAGTGGAATATTCACAATGTTTCTTCTTGTACTGGAAACCACACATTACACGCGGTGGGAGTTGCAAGAGGGATGAAGCGCTACCAGCATAAAGGTGTTTCTATTTCTTCTCAAGGGGAGTCTTCTACATCAGAAGGCTATTGTTACGAAGCTATTAACGGAGCTTCTAACGAAAAACTACCAGTCGTGTTTGTCTTCCAAGATAATGGATATGGAATCTCAGTTCCAAAGTGTGATCAAACAGCAAATGAATTTGCGGCCGATAACTTTACAGGTTTTAAAAACTTAAAAATCGTTCATTGTGACGGTAAAGATGTTTTTGACTCAATGAATACTATGATTGCGGCAAGAAAGCATGCATTAGAAAAATCAGAACCGGTCATTGTTCATGCCCATTGTGTGCGTATTGGAAACCACTCAAACTCAGATAAGCACGAATGGTATAGAGATGAGAAGGAAAGAGAAGAAGCAAAGGCCCAAGATCCACTTCCAAAGTATAAAAAAGCATTATTAGAAGCCGGTATTAAGCCAAAAGACCTGGAAAAGATTGAAGCTCAGTGTAAGGATGAATTGATGACTGCACATAAAGCTGCGGTTAAAGCACCTCACCCAAGCCCTGACTCTATTTTCGATTTTGTTCTGCCGGATGCTTATCCAGCAGACAAGTACGGTGATGGTACTCATGATGAGCAAGGTGAGCCAATTAAATTCATTACAGCACTTAATGAAACTCTTAAAGCCGAATTTAGACATAATCCAAATACTTTTATCTGGGGACAGGACATGGCCAATAAAGAGAAAGGTGGAATTTTTAATGTCTCCAAGGGAATGCAACAAGAATTTGGAATTGAGCGAGTTTTTAACGGTCCTATTGCTGAGGACTATATTCTTGGAACAGCGAATGGAATGAGCCGCTTTAGAGATGATATTCGAATTGTCGTTGAAGGTGCTGAGTTTGCAGATTATTTTTGGCCGGCCATGGAGCAGTACCTTGAGTGCTCTCATGATTATTGGAGAAGTAATGGAGCATTTACGCCTAATGTGACAATTAGATTAGCTTCAGGTGGTTATATTGGTGGTGGTCTCTATCACTCACAAAATATCGAAGGAAATGTTTGCGGGATTCCTGGCGTCAGAATTGTTTCGCCTTCATTTGCTGATGATGCGGCCGGTTTATTAAGAACCAGTATGAGATCTGAAGGACCGACACTCTTTTTAGAACCAAAAGCTCTTTATAATTCAAAGGATGCAATGGCAGTAGTTCCTGATGATTTTGAAGTTCCTTTTGGAAAAGCAAGAGTGAGAAGAGAAGGAAGTGACTTAACGGTACTTACTTATGGAAATACAACGCACTTTTGTTTACAAGCGGCTCAGAAATTATCAGATGAGGGTTATAATATTGAAGTGATAGACCTTAGATCTTTAGTTCCTCTAGATGAAGAAGCAATTGCAAAAAGTGTGTCTAAAACTAATCGTTGTTTAATCGTACACGAAGACAAGGTTTTCGGTGGATTTGGAGGAGAGCTTGTGGCCTTCATTAATGAGAACTGCTTTGAAGATCTGGATGCACCAGTGAAAAGAGTCGGGTCTACCTTTACTCCGGTAGGATTTAACAGAATTCTTGAAAGAGAAACTCTACCTAATGCGGATAAAATTGAAGCAGGAATGCGTGATATACTAGAGTACTAGTCTACTGATGAATATTTTTAAAAGACTTCATTTATTATCAGTAGTCATTATTCCTTTTCAAACACCAGATGGATTCCTTGATCTACATTATCGGAAGTTAAAACCCAATAAGGTAACTTTGAATAATAAAGTCACTTTAAGTGTTGATAACTCAGCTTCCCCGTTGTTTTATAAGTTGAAAGATATTACTTCGTACAAAGCAATAAAGATTAGAGGAAAAATACAGATAAAAAAGCCTCTAATGTCTGAGAAGGACGATTCGTATTTTCAATTGGGAGTCGTATATAAAGGTAGTTATCGTCCAAACTTTATTGTCAGATCGATTCTTCCAGAGTGGTTAGTAAAAATTTTAAACATTAATAAAAAGTATGGTGTAGGTTATGTCGATTTTTTTCATGTAACTAACTCAAACTTTGACCTAAACAAGAAAGACACAATTCGCGATATTCATTTATCCTTTAAGACTGTTGCTAGCTTAGATAAAAAGGGTGAGTTTGTGCTTGAAACGGCCTTGAGAGACAAAGAGATC
>JBFKKF010000046.1:0-9258 GCA_041631355.1 Bacteriovoracaceae bacterium
AGAAAGACTCTCTACTTGAGTGTGATATGTTTTAGCATTGGCCTGAAGCTCTAATAGCTCTGAACGATTAGCTTCATAACTCGACCTTATCTCATCTAATTCTTCTTTTAATGACTCTGACTGTTCATTTAGGTTCTCAATTGAGGTTTCGAGTGCGTCCCGCTTATTATTATTTTCCTCTTCAACCTCTAGTAGGTCTAGTCTTGCCTTAGAAATTTCATTCTTTCGGTTATTTAGAATACTTAGCCTTGAGCTTGTACTTCCATAATTCGACTCTTTTGACTCTAACGATGATTTAAGTGAAACATAAGTCGTATTCGCTTCGTTTAACTCTTTTGAAATACGATCAAGTTCTGAGGTTAGTGCCTCCACTTCAGCTGTTAAGGCCGTAAATTCATCCTCTAAAGAAAGTAATTCTTCATTTTTTATATTAAATTCTTCTGAAAGTTCGTTAATTAAGTTATTTCGTTGAACAACCCCCATTACCTCTTCATTTGCTGAACTAACCGAGAGCTTTAACCCATTCAGATTCTTTGTTAAATAAACATTACCATCTAAAGAAATAATTCCTCTAAAATTAATCTCAGACGTTATCTTTAATGCTAACTCTCCCGTAAAGTTCTTAACAATATAAAAACCATTAAAGAATTCTTGAAGTTTTTCCTTGAAGCTTAAGTCATTAATTTTTAGGATTTCAGATATTTCAATTACGCTCTCACAGCCTTTTAACTTTAATCTTTCAATCGTTTCTTCCCCACAATAAGCCTCAGCTTTAGTTGGAGTGATATAATTAAAACCCGACTCTTGATTATTTTCTATCCATGATAGAAGTTCATCATGTTTAAGTTCTTTGCCAATCAAAGAATCAAAAGAGTCTGAAAATAGCACTTCTAGTGCTTTAGCGTATTCAGGTTCACACTCAATAATATTCCCTAAAATTTCAAAGTTTTTAGATTCACTTTCATCAATAAATTGCTGTGCACCCTCTCTGGCCCCCTCACCCGATTTATTTATCTCTTTTAGTGAGCTGATCTTAGAGTCTAGCTGAATGACCTCTTTAGACAATTCTCTTTGTCTCTGGTCTTTTTCTTTTAATAGCGCTTTTTTTCCATCATAATCCGAGCGTAGAGTTTCAAATTTACTCTCCAATTCTTCCAATTTTTCTTGAGCGAGTTTTGTATCTTCTCTTTGCTTAACAAGTTCGTCAGAGAAGTTTGCACTCGTTTTTTCAATATCTTCAATTTCTGCAGTGATATCTTCTAAACTGGCCGAATACTCTTCCATCTTAGAATTATTTCTAAAAACTTGCTGATCAATATCGTTAAACTCAGTTCTTTCTGTTTCTATTTTTGTCCTAAGGTCTTCAAGAGAATCTTCTTTTTCAGTAAGGGTTTCCTTGAGATTTTCGACCCTGTCTTCCAAGTCAGTAAAGTCCATTTCCTCGAAGTTTTGGGCTTCTAAGTCTCTAAGCTTATCTTCTAGCTCCTGAACTTTACTTGATCGGCTTTCTATATCGCCTTCAAGCTCATCGTTTTCTTTAGTTTTACTTTCAATTAACTTTTCTTTTTCTTCCCTGGACCGTCTCAGGTGCTTTAGCCTTTCTTCAGATGCTGCTAATTCTTTACTTAATTCATTGTAGTCAGCTTGGAGCTCATCTATATTCTCCGTAAGGTCTACTTTTTTAATTCGTTCATCTTCAAGGGCAAGCTCAAGTTGTTCTTTTTTAAGTTGTGATTGCTCAATTTCAACTGCATTATTCATTAATGATTTATTTGCGTTCACATATCCGGTAAGAAAATCAAATTCTTTATGAGACTTTACAATTAACTCATGATGCTTAACCCGTTCTCGGAGTCTTTTTGCCTTTTCAGCCTTTTCAGCCTGGCGCTCCAAAGATTTTAAGTTCTTATATATCTCGGATTGAAGATCACTTAGTCGATTTAAGTTCGATTGAGTCTGCTCAATTTTTTTCATCGACTCTTTCTTTCTCATTTTAAATTTGGTGATCCCGGCAACTTCTTCAATTATAGTTCTACGCTCGATGGGCTTGGCCTGAACAAGTCTATTAATTTCACCTTGGGCAATAATAGAGTAAGACTTTGCCCCTGCTCCAGTATCCATAAATACTTCTTGGATATCTTTTAGTCTGGCAGGTACATTATTGATTCGATATTCTGTTTCACCGTTTCGATACAACTTTCTAGTCAGTGCAATCTCTGTTGGTTTACTTACTTGATTTCCAATATGGATATGCTTTCCAGTATCATTTTCGAGGACCAAGGTAACCTCAGCGAAGCCACCTGGGGTATATCTTGAGGAACCCGCAAAAATAAGGTCCTTCATCTTATTACCTCTTAAGTGTTTCGCAGATTGTTCACCCATTACCCAAAAAAGTGCATCAACAATATTTGATTTACCGCAACCGTTAGGTCCTACAATTCCGGTAATACCTTCGTCGAAGTTTATAGTTGTCTTATCTTTGAATGATTTAAAACCCTGTAGATGTAAACGCAATAGTTTCATTGAAGAACGTCCCTCTAAAATATTTGTGTGTGTTAAATTTTAACGGGGTCAAATCTCAGTACTCATCCATGACTAGAAAGATCTGCCCCTATAGGTTTGATTGTCCCTTATAATGAAGTTAATTGTCTAGGAATTATCCTTTAAAATCCGACAAAATGACTCAATGAATCGCCTTGTCAAAACAAGGTTTATTTCCCGACTAGCGTCAATGAAAAAAGCGCACTACGTCATTTACCCACCATGGAGATAAGAAACAAGAAGAATTATAATTTAAAGAGTTAAGTTATTAAAATCTGATTAAGGAAAAAGTATGGCAAATAATTTAAGAGAGAGTCTAACTTTTGGATTTGAACAAACATTTACAACTCCTGATTGGTGGACGGAACCTGGTTTTACTGCCACTTCTGACACACCGATGAAACGAGAAAAAATGTTGGACCTCGCAGTGAAATTAGCAGAGGAGCTGGGAGGAAGGTATTTTGAATCTAAAGATATTTGGGACCATATGCAATATGAAGTGACTGACGAAACTGATGAAACAAGATTTTATGTCACCATGGATCCAGGCAGTATAGAAGTTAAAACCCCACCTTGTCTTGCCTCAGAGGTTCAAGTCATGGCCATTCCACTCTTTATCGCAGCTGAAAAAGCAGAACTTGTACCTTATCGAAATTGGTGGTACGGAGTTCAAGCTGGGACAGAAGGTGGCTGTCATGTAAATATGGGAGGATTTACTCCAGAAACAAACCCGCTTAAAAGTGAACCTGAGCTGGTAGTAAAATATGCTGCCTACATTCATAATCGCCCCTGGCTTCACTACCCCTTTATGGGCATAGATGTAGGACCTGAAGGGAATGCCATGCGAATGGATGAAAAAAAAGAATTCAAGCAAGTGCAAGAAAAATTTCATGAGTACACTCAACTCCTTATTAAAGGTACTAAGCCAGATGCACAGCAAACTTATGATTTCTTTAAAGACACAAACTTAATCAATGAGAAGGCTTCATTTCCTTCGCTATATAAATTTAAGCAGGATTTGTTCTTTATTGAGGACAGAGGACAAGAATCATTAAGATGTGCCAGAGATTTTTTTCTCGTTACCGAACTTCGAATGCAAATACTTGAACATCTACAAACTCAGGATACACCAGAGGAGCTTCTAGAGTTTCCAAATCTTCACCAAGAAGAGTTAACATCATTTTCTCTATGGAATAAATTTCAAACTTGGGCCCAAAGTTTTGACCTTCCCATTGATGAATACAAGCAGTTTTTTGCAAGACAATTTCCCTCTCTCCAGGCCGGAGAAAACATTCCTCAAAACTTCATGATAAAAGATGGAAGGAGACCTAGAGTCATTAAAGATATTCAAAAAAGAGGTGATGTTATTGTAAGTAAAACAATTGATACCAGATACAAAAGATTTGAAATTTTTTCAGAGAATAAAGGCGATATCGAGTTTGAAATCGAAGCAGAGGGGATTGAATTCACTTCTCCCAGATACACTATCGATGGAGTTAAATTTCATTATATTGATATTAAGTATAACCAAGAGAAACCTAATATAAAAATCACTCTTTCATCAAATAATAAAGAAGTAGAATCTGCTATTTTTAATATTCACAATATGATGTGGGAATAAAGGAGTTAGAGATGCGAATACTTATCAGTAGTGCTTTCCTCATATTTTCTGCGAGCCTCTACGCCGAAACGATGAACTGCGTGGTACAGAAGTGTTTTAGTAAACGCAGCTGTCCTACTTCAATGCTATTCAATACAGATACCAGACAAATTACCTACCAATTCAGTGATAGTGCTAAAAATATAACAATTACTCACCCGAGGCTTAGAATGAAAAAAATAAGTAAGCAGCTCTATATTTTGGATGATTATGATATTCTCTATATTGGCCTTAAATCCAAAACGGCTGAAGAATATAAGGGTTTATTTAAGTCTTATAAACAGTCGCTTACCGATGAACTCGAACAAAAAGTCTCCGTAACGGCCTCTTGTCCAATTTAATTCTTCTCATTTTAAATATTTTCAATATAAAATATTGAGCATTATTTATTATACAACGGAGAAAATCATGGAATTAGTAAAAAAACTAGATACAGGAGCTATCTACAAAAAAAGAAACGGAAAGTACGGAATTAAAAATAAGCAAAACAAATGGGTCAATGGAGACGAAAAGGTGAAAATTCTGCTTGCTGAGGGGTTAATTAAAGCTCCAGTACCAAAAGCAAAAGAAGAGCCTGTTGAAGAGGCTCCAGCAGAAGAAACTCCAGTAGAAGAAACAACTGAAGAATAACTTTTTTCTCAGGAGAGAGGTTTAGCGCCTCTCTCCTACGGCCACACACTTATCTTTTTAACTTCCCCTTTATCGCCTTTCATAATCATAAACGCCTCTTGAATATGATGGGGAGATCTTTTAATAATCTCTTGTCTTACTTCTTCAGCAACTTCTTCTATACTCTTAGGGCTCTCATGAACATAAACAACGACTCTATTTGATTGTCTCTTACCATAATTATGTAAATCCTTTGGATCATTTATGTTAATTGTACGCCTGAAATTTCTACCTTCTGTTTTGTGTAAAATCCCCTCAGCTATATGACCTGCATGTTCAGTATCGACAGTTAATGGACTGTATATATCAGCAATGAACTCCTCATCCAGTATCAAATCTGGATTTCTTGTTTTTTCCAGTCCATCTTCTTTCGCTAGTTTTTGAAATCTTGATTGAACACCAGTTTTAAGTCTAGAGCTCTTACCTTCTGGCAAAATATCAACCGCAAATCCATCCTTTTGTAGTAATTTGATAGCAAAGTTTTCTTTTTCTAAGTCTGCCCCTCTCCTTGCGATCTCTCTATCCGGGGAACTTTTCATTTCACGAAGAATTACACTATCGTGGAGCTTTCCAGATAAAATTTCACCTTGGCCAGTATGTTTAAATTTAGATACTATGCCCAGAGAACGATGTAGATTTCCTTCAGTTGGATTCTCCCTCAATGAGTGAAGGATTCTTTTGATATATTTTGGCGTGTACCTTCGCATCTGTGGATTTTCTACGAAACTCACTAAGGCTTCAAATTGAAATTGGTTGCAATTTAGTTGGTTGTGATGGACTTTTAAGCAGTCCTTTAAAATCTGTTTCGTGGTATCGAGCATATTAACAAAGCTAGACTCTTTCATTCTCTTTTGTAATGCCTTATATACTCTTCTTCCATAGTCATTTTCCAATAATTTAATTAATCCAGGTCTTAAGCGCATAAGTTCTGTTTTGCAATCCCCCGGACATTTAATTTTAGCAATATCTTCATCCACAATGGCGGTTTTATCTTCTGCGGCTCTTGCGGCTGCTGCCAGCTCTCTTTTCTTCTGTTTATCCGCTTTTTTCTGGGCCTTTGCCTCTCGTTTTGCGGCTTTCTTATTATGCCTTTCAATACTTTTAGAAACTTTTTGCGAATCCTTCTTGGACCATCTCGATCCAAGTCCCAGTTTATTAAATACACTTAAATAAGAATTTGCTTCTTTAGGGCCAGTATCACTGATATCACCCGCCATAGCATAAGCAGGTTGAGGAGAGATATCTGTGATAAGATTATCTAATTGTTCCTTAATCACATCTGCTTGCTTAATAATAGTAGACTGAACAGCACCACTTGCGTTTAGAAGTGACTCTTTTCCTTTATGGATTATTCTTGCTCTTCTAATGTCATTAATATCAAATTTTGATAATTTAACTGCCGCGGTCCCTCCCAGCACAGCTAATGCATAAGAGGTATTAAGTGTATCCATTAGCTCCTTACACTCATTTAACTCGGCCGTTACCTTAGAAGAGACCGTACTTTGAACGGCCACCATTGTATCTAGCTCTTCACAACGATTCTTTGCCTGGCTTAACTCTTGACTATCAATCGCAATATAACTTGCTTCAGATACTACGATAACTCCTCTTGCCCGTCTCATATTAATTAAATTCTTTACTGCCTTAGCAGACTTAACAACGGCCGTAATCTTACCCTTAATCGCAAAAGGTGATAATAGAAGTGCCACATCTTTAGCAAAATGTTTTAGTACGCGGTCCGAATCTTGAGCCAACTTTCTTTGCTCAATAAAACATTTTCCATAATCTAGACTCACTGCTTTATAGCCGTCATTAGTTTTTACTAATTTATTAATCGGATTATAGTTAACAGCGACAAGCTCACTGATGATTTTAGGGTTATCTAGCTCTTCTTTCCACTTTTTACTTGCTAGGTCAATCTTCTTAATTTCACTATATTTTAGCTTTTTGTTCTTTAATTCTTCTATAGAATCATTGAGGACATCATTTAGGAGTGTCTTAAAAACAACTCTTTCAGGATTGTCCAAGCTCTGATTAAATATAGGATGTAAAAAAATGGGGTTGGCACGCTCAAAGTTCTCAATACCATTTTGGGTTGCAGCTTTTTCTTGTTCAAGTATATCAGAGTTTGAATTTTCACATTCTTCGTGCCGCTGTATTCTTTCAATGGTGTTCCAAAACCTCCACTTGGAGCATATCTTTTCTAGATTATTCAATGCCTTTAATTTGGATTTGAGTGCTTTTAGTAGCACATAATCTGAGTTCAACTTATTTACATGATCGTTTTGCTTGTTTTGCTTAAGATCTGACTGCATTCTCTGAAAGTGGGATAATTGTTGATCTGACTGAAATAAAATCTTATCACTGGCATTTTGTACAAATAACCATAATTCCAAGTCTTTTCGAATTGATCTAAAACCTTTAAGCGGCTCCCCCAATGAGTAGGAGGCAATAAGGTTATCTCCGTAACACTTTGTTAAAAGTTCATCTGAGCCAATTAAGTTTGGATTAATCTCTATAGCATTATCACAAGAAATACCTTCTTGTTTAAAATACCACTCCGTAACGCCAGCAAAGGTATTAATTGAAGTCAGAATAAAGAACATCAGCAGGAGATTACTCATCACCTCTCTATTCGGAGAACTCGATAAAAAACCTAAGGTAATTTTTTGAAATTAGTATGTGTATAATTTAGACAGTTTCATTGATTATCGTTAAGTTTATAGACACTAACTCATTGTAAGGCGTTTCCAATAAGAGTTTCATTCGGAACAGGTAGCTCAATCGTAAAACAGGTCGACTCACTTGTGTTTGATTGAACTGCGATTTCCCCTTTCATTGCTTCAATATATTTTCTGCAGATGGCCAGACTTATCCCCACATCCATGTTTTCAAGACTATCTAGTTTTTTGTAGGGAGTAAATATCTCATTCGTTAATTCTTCGGATAGAGAAAGCCCATCAACGGTTATTTCCACAGTTAAAGATTGTTCTTTTAACTTTGCTGACATGATACTAATATTAATCTCATTCTCTCTTCCCAGTCTAAAAAAGAAATCAAATAAGTTTTCAAAAATTGTCACTAGTTTTGATGAGTCTCCTAAGACGATAGGAAGTTTTCCTACTAAGAAGTGAATATTCGAGGATACAAATCGTCCTCTTGAGTTTATTTGAACTCTGTTAATGATTTCATTTAAAGAAACATCTTCAAATCTTATATTTGGCTCGTCTTCAAAATAACTTAATAAGTTCTGCACTTGATTTATTACTTTGTCACATTCTTCTATCACTTCCATTATTTCCTCATTTAGAGCTTGAGCATTTACATTACTCTTCGTTCCAGTATATTTCTGGGCAATACTTTTAATTCTAGTCAACGGATCCTTAACTTCCTTTATTGCAAGACAAACCACAGAGTCGACTTCCTCATTTAATCGCTTAAGCTTTTTCTCATTCTCGCTAAGCTGCTCCATAGATTTTTTTCTAAAGAAATTTTGTTCAATTAATGAAGTGACCCTACTTACTAATTCCACGGGATGAAATGGTTTTGTAATATAATCGTCGGCTCCAGCTTTCCACCCCGAACTAATCGCATCTCGGTGAGAAAGTGCTGTTAACAATACAAAGTTGGTCTTATTATCTGGTTCATTTTTTACCTTTCTGCAAAAATCAAGCCCTCCAAGCAAGGGTAGCATCACATCAGAAATGATTAAATCTGGTTTCAACTCTTTATAAAGTTTCCAACCGGTTTCTCCATCATACGTTACTCTTAAATTGGCAACATCAGAGAGTAATTCATAAAGTTGATGGGCAATATCCAAATTATCCTCAACTATCAGTATAGAAGGTTTTGAGTCATCAAGTAGATCGAGCTTATCGACTTTTTCATTAACAAAGTACTTCTCACTTCTGTTTCTAAACTCAACTAAATCGTTAACTTTTAAGTTTTCTCTGGAAAATGACTCTACTGGAAACCAGACAGTAAATGTAGAGCCCTTACCTACGTGACTATCTACTTCAACATTTCCTCCCATGGTAGTCGCAAATTTTTTCACCAAAGCGAGACCCAAGCCTGTTCCCTCATATTTTTTAGTCTTATAATCCTCTACTTGGTGGAAGGCATCAAATAAAGTCTCAAGTTCATTTTTGAAAATACCAATACCATTATCGATTACTTTGATAAAAAGCATACCGTTTGTTTCATCAATCTTCAGAGTTACTTTGCCTTGAGCTGGGGTAAACTTAACAGCATTACTTAACAAATTAAATAAGATCCGATCAAACATATAACGGTCTATATTATGTGCTTTATTTTTAGCAATATTACACTCGAAATGCCCTTGGATTTTTTTCTGGGCCATCATTAATTTAAAATCAGAAAATATGGAC